>NZ_JBAWSW010000058.1:0-11668 GCF_037104745.1 Bacillus sp. FJAT-53060 | reverse complement strand
CCACGTGTTACTCACCCGTCCGCCGCTTACATCCGGGAGCAAGCTCCCTTCTGTCCGCTCGACTTGCATGTATTAGGCACGCCGCCAGCGTTCGTCCTGAGCCAGGATCAAACTCTCCGAAAAAGAACAAAACCGAAGTTCTGTTTTTCGTCAGTTTGACTGACTACCTATGAAGTATCATAGGATTTTTTATAATAACTCGAATTAACAGGTACGTTTTGTCTTGTTTAGTTTTCAAAGATCATACTCATTGTCGCTCAGAGGCGACTTTATTAATATAACATTCTATCAAGATGAAGTCAACAACTTTTTTCTTAATGTTAGTTATCAGACCCGCTGTTTCAGCAGCGAATACAAATATAACACCTTTTGAAAGAAGAAACAAGTATTTTTTCTAAATAATTTATTTTTCCTTATCTCTTCCTATATATTGATACAAAAAGTGCTTGACATGAGATTTCTCTATTGTTGATCATGAATCTCTCTAGTATATTAATAGTAGATTGAAACTAAATAACCGCAGGGGGAGCTTTGTGCTGAGAGTGAACGATTCGTTGTTCTGACCCTTTGAACCTGTCAGTTAATACTGAAGTAGGAATGTGGAATCACTTGAATACATGTGTTGTATTCAAGCCGATATGTTTTTCTATGAATAACATACTCATCCTTACATGGTCTCTCCTTGCTCAATTCGTAAAAAAGGAGATTTTTTTATGCAACAATCAAATCAATTAGTACGACTGATGGAAATTGCGATTATGACTTCGCTTGCACTTGTATTAGATTATTTATCAAGTCTCTTCTTAAGAATGCCGAATGGCGGTTCTATTGCACTGATCATGATTCCTGTGATTCTCATGTCTATTAGATGGGGGATTTCGACCGGATTTATCATCGGTGTGTTAATTGCTGGACTGCAGCTGATGAATAGCCCTATTATCGCTACACCAGTACAAGGATTTCTCGATTATTTCATCGCATCTGTTGTCATTTGTCTAAGTGGCCTATTTGCAGGTTTGATCAAAAAAGCAATTCAGGACGAAAAGCGAAAGAAACAAATTTTCTATATTATCCTTTCGGTATTTGTCGCCAGTTTTTTTAGACTCCTAACGTTCTTTATTTCTGGCGTCGTTTTCTTTTCTCAATATGCACCAGAAGGAACACCGGGGTGGGTCTACTCTTTAGTTTATAACAGCACATATATGGTTCCTTCTTTTATTATTTGTAGTATCGTTCTTTGTTTACTGATTTCAAGTGCATCTCGTTTGGTTTTCCCTCAACAAAAATAACCCGCTGATTGCAGCGGGTTATTTTTGTTGCATAATTTGCCGCTCTATGGAATTTATTAATAGTAGAAGATTTCACGCTGGAGGTACGACAATGAATCCTTACTCCATTATGCTTTGCTGCTATATTCTCAGTCTTGTTTACTTTTTGGCAGGTTTCTATGAAGCATTAAAAATAGCAGGTGTTAAAGGAAAAGTAGAGGCTTCTCCTTTTATCTCTTATATTTTGCTTGCTACACTTTTTACTTTTTTCTCTCATTATTACTGGAAGCTGACGATATAATTCGTTGTACATGATCATTTAGTACAGTTAGCTCCCATTCATACCCTATTTCCTCATGGTTCTCGCCAGCCAGCTCGAACTGGCTGGTGACGACAAAACTAGGTTGAAGCTTTTGGTAAAATTGCTTCTCTGAATTCTGTTTAACACCCAGAGCATCATAATCTTATAACCCTTCTCTATTAAATAATCCGCTCTGATTTCTGTTTCTTCTATAATAAATAGATGGCATAAAGCTCACCATCATATGTTGAATAGCGCTCGTCACGTTGTTTTCAGAAAGAAGCAAAACCAAATACTCTTGTGAAATAATGCCGGGGTAAGTTGTTTGCCTCATCACATGAATCTCTACAATTTTAGGAATATCTATAAAATTCAATCCATAAAGGATATTCATTGACATTTTGTCAACAAATCTTTATATTGGGTACGAATTCTTCTATTGAAGAGTGATATATATGAAAGGGTGGGGTAGAAGATGGGGTTTAAGACAACTGAGCTTAGGCAGCTCTTAAAAGAACAACTACACATACGTTCTCTCTCATTAAGAAAACTCAGCACACACACAGAAATTGATAAAGCGACACTGTCTAGAATAATGAATGGTAAAAGAAAACCGACTTTGAATCATTTACAACGGCTTTCAGATGCTCTAAACATTTCTTTAGATCAACTATTGGTAGCTGCTGGATTTCCAATTAAAAATGAAAGAGTTCAGAGTGATACGTTCATTCAGGCGGTAGAAGAGATTAAAAGAACACTGAAAGATCATGATGTCTATGACGGTACATTCAGTGAGGAGAAATTGAAACAGAAGTTAAATGAATACGAAACTTATAGTCAATCAGTCGAGGAAAAAGAAACAATCTCAGCAAAGTTTGAAAAAAAGATGGAAACGATAAGCGGCGTCGGGCCATTTCTTGATCAATTGAAAAACATGTACAACTCATTCATGAGCGGCCGAGGTACTTCTCGTGAATTGAGGTTGATGGGAGGCGCATTACTTTATTTCATTATGCCCGTTGATTTAATACCTGATTATATTTTTCCGATCGGCTATATTGATGACGCTGCAGCGGTACAAGTCGTATTAAACCAGCTGACAAATAGGTCATAGCAGGGTACAGAGACATGAAAAAACAGAACGGCATTGACGTCGCACTATTATTCACTGTCATTTGCTTATTTGTGATCAGCCTGCTGGCTGTATATAGCGGATCGGGACAGTATGAAACACAAGATATGTTTTATTTCGTCAAAAGACAATTTTTCTGGTATATCATCGGTTTTGTCCTCATGGCGGCAGTTGCCTACTTTGATTATGAGCTACTTGAGCGTTTATCTTTTCGATTATTTGCAGGTGGTATCTTCCTCATTATTCTCGTGCATTTTTTTGGAACGAATCAAAATGGCTCCCAAAGGTGGATCGGCTTTGGGCCCATCAAAGTTCAGCCATCAGAATTTATGAAAATTTGTGTCATTCTCTTGTTAGCGGCTATTTTAAACCGATACAAACATCAGCACTTTACGTTTAAAGAAAGCATTATTCCTGCAAGTAAAGTCATATGCTGGACCGCTGTCCCTTTTTTCCTGATCTTAATTCAGCCAGATTTAGGGACTGCACTCGTGATATTGTCTATTGCTTTTACACTAATGCTTGTTTCAGGAATTTCAAGTAAAATGATGGCTGCATTAATTGCTTCTTTTCTTGCACTACTTGCATTTTTGACCTACTTGCACAATGAACATTTTGAGCAATTCACAAAAATTATTAAGCCTCATCAGCTTGATCGCATTTATGGGTGGCTCTCTCCAGATGAATTTGATTCGACTTATGGGTATCAGCTGAAGCAAGCGATGCTTGCCATTGGGTCAGGACAATTATCAGGAAGCGGGTATACACAAGGGAATCAAGTACAAGGGGGAAATATCCCTGAAGCACACACAGATTTTATATTTGCAGTAATTGGTGAGGAGTTTGGTTTTATTGGCGCCTCCCTATTGATCTGTTTTTATCTCACGATGGTCTATCGAATAATTCATGTAGCTATGCATGCAAATACGCTTTATGGGTTGTATATATGTGCTGGAGTGGTTGGACTTATCGTCTTTCAAGTCTTCCAAAACGTAGGGATGACAGTAGGTTTAATGCCTGTGACTGGTCTTGCACTTCCATTTATCAGCTACGGCGGCAGTGCGCTATTGACCAACATGATGGCAATTGGTCTTGTCTTTAGTGTCAATCTGAGGTCGTCATCCTATATGTTTGGACGCAACTGGGATTGAAGGTGATGTCATGATTCTTTCTCACCTCAAAAAAATCGACCACATTCTTGCTGGAACGATAGTTTGTCTTTGTTTATTTGGTTTACTCATGGTTTACAGCGCGAGTTATCCTTTAGGTGAAATGAAGTATGAGCAGAGCAGCTATTTCTTCATGAAACAATGGCAATGGTTCATGATTGGGTTATTCTTTTTCGTCATTGCCTCTTTTTTTCCTTATCAGGCTTATCGTAAATGGATACGGTGGCTTGTCATGCTGTCATTGTTATCCCTGATACTTGTCCTGATTCCCGGGATCGGTGTAGTCAAAAACAATACACAACGGTGGATTCATATTGGTTCTCTTATAATCCAACCGTCTGAAGCTGTGAAATTAGTGATGATCATCTATTTTGCCTATGTGTATGCAAGGAAACAAGCTTACATCACATCCTTTAAAAAAGGGGTGCTGCCTCCGCTCATTCTTTTAAGTCTAGCTTTTTTATTGATCTTAAAGCAGCCAGATTTAGGCACGGCTGTCTCTATTTTATTGAGCTGCGGGATCGTCTTATTATGCGCTGGACTTAAAATGCGCCACCTCATTTTGCTAGGATCGACTGCTGCGATAGGTATCACCTTTTTTGCTGTGACAGCTCCTTATCGTTTGAAGCGGCTGACCTCGTTTCGTGATCCTTTTCAGTATGAGGATGGGGATGGCTATCAGCTGATTCATTCATATCTCGCCATGGATTCAGGCGGGCTGACTGGGAATGGCTTAGGCGGGAGCATTCAAAAACTAGGATTTCTTCCTGAAGCCCATACAGATTTTATTATGGCCGTTATCTGTGAAGAGCTGGGATTCATGGGGCTAATGTTTGTGATTGGTGCATATCTTCTTATTATGTATCGCGCCGTACGAATCGTTCGAGCTTTACAGAATCCATTTGGAAAGTTGTTAACGATCGGTCTCACTTTTCAAATCATGATTCAAGCAATCTTTAATTTAGGGGCTGTATTTGGACTCCTCCCCATTACGGGAATTCCCCTTCCCTTCATTAGCTATGGGGGGTCCTCATTATTGTTCATGATGATATCCGCAGGCATTCTTGTGAATCTTTCTTCATATATAAAGAGAACCCCTCAAGCGAAATAGACACCTTCCATCAGAAGGTGTCTATTAATTTTATTCTTCTATTTGACGATCAACTTTCTCTTTTTTTCTTGGCTGCTTGATTTCATTCGTTAGCTCTTGAATGCTTTGCTTCACATTGCCTTTGCCTGAGAAGTTCTCAATAATTTCTTTGACATCAATTCCAGAGGATGCTTTCAGGCTTTCTTGAAGACTGGACATCAGGTTTGTTGCATAGCCTGTGACTTTATTGGCGCCGCTGCCTTCCCCGTTACCGCCTGTATCAACAACTGTAATTTTATCAATGTTAGAAAGTGGTGCAGATACTTGCTTCGCATATTCAGGAAGCATTTTCACAATCATATCAAGGATTGCTGCCTGACCGTACTGTTCGAATGCTTCAGCAATTTTCTCTTTCGCTTCGGCTTCCGCAAGTCCTTTCAGTCTAATGACTTCTGCCTCTGTTTCCCCTTTCGCACGATCAGCTTCCGCTTTTGCCAACCCGTCAATTCTGACTTTCTCAGCTTCTGCTTTCGCCATTGCTTCAATGCTGTATTTCTTCGCATCTGCTTCAGCGAGACGCTTGGCTTTTTCCGCCGCAGCTGATTGTTCAACCGCATAACGATCCGCATCTGCTTTCTTTTTCACTTCAGAATCGTATTGACGTTCACGACGCTGAATCTCTTTTTCTTCTAATTCAATTTGCTTCTGACGTTCGATGATTTTAACTTGCATTTCCTGTTCAGTCACATGCTGACGGTTTCGGGCTGTTTCTAGATCATACGCTTGGTCAGCACTTGCTTTCGCTGTATCCTGTTCACGTCTAAATTCCGCTCTTTTCAGCTCATTAATTTTTTCTGCTTCAGCGATTTCAGTGGCACGCTCAAGCTCAGATTTCTTCGCATCTTTATCTGCCTCGGCACGTTTGATACGTGTTTCTTTATCCGCTTCAGCTGTTGCAATATCTGCATCTCGTTTCACTTGGGCAATTCTTGGTTTTCCTAGAGATTCTAAATAGCCATTTTTATCACGGACATCTTTGATGGTGAATGAGACAATGATGAGACCCATTTTCGCTAAATCTTGAGAAGCGACACGTTGTACTTCTTGAGAAAATTTCTCTCTGTTTTTATAAATCTCTTCAACTGTCATAGAGCCTAAGATCGAACGAAGGTGACCTTCTAGTACTTCTCTTGCCTCATTTTCGC
This sequence comes from Bacillus sp. FJAT-53060, assembly GCF_037104745.1. NCBI lineage: Bacteria > Bacillati > Bacillota > Bacilli > Caryophanales > Bacillaceae > Bacillus > Bacillus sp. FJAT-53060. The sequence goes on along the minus strand of NZ_JBAWSW010000058.1, from coordinate 5,503 downwards.
GATCTTCTTTTGTTTTACCTAAAAACTGCTCTGCAGCAGTGGCGATTTCTTCAATCGAGCCACCAATTTTAATGATTGCCGTTCCATCGGCCATCACAGGTACACCTTGCTCAGTATAAACCTCAGGTGTTGAGACATCTAGCTTGCTAGATAGTAAGCTAAGCGGCTCAGCTTGTTGAAAAACAGGGAGTACAAAGGTCCCGCCCCCTCTGACAATCTTAATCTTATTTCCACCTTCATCTACGTGGACATTTTTACTTCCTAGATAACTCCCTGTGACGATTAACGCTTCATCTGGACCTGCTGTCCGGTATTTTGAAACAAATACGCCAAAAAGTGCAATAAGAATCACAAGGACAATTCCAATCATAATCAAAATCGCTGTTCCTGGCATGGCATTCCCTCCTAGATTTCTTCATTTGGTATAACAGATAAAAAGCCTTTGTTTACTTCGACAACAATCACGTGGGTTCCATACGGAATCTCCTCTTGATCGAAACTGATGGCTGGCTTTGAGATTTTTCCACTATTACTAATTAACAGCACTTCTCCAAACCCGTCTTTTGGGACTGATACAATAACCTCCCCAGTTCTTCCTTTTAAATCGGCCTCAGTATATGAGAGAGACTCTTCAGCAGAGGAAAGCGGAACTAAAACAAATACATTTAAACAGGTTACAAGGACAACTGCGAGGATAGCAGATAATACCGCTCCAAGCCCACTTCCTACGATTGCTGTTTTTTCAGAGATGAAGCCTCCAGCCGAGAAAAAGGTAAGAAATGTGAGGATCAGTGTCGGTTGAAGGAATGGAACATTGATCACTTCAAACAATCCATCAAATACATCGCCGAAAAAGACGAAAACAACTGTCAGGATTCCTGATATCATCAATATGTATAAATACAGCGTCTGAAGAGGCAGCTCGAACACATCCATCTTTCTCACCCTTTCTTCATGAAATGAACTGCCTTTGTTTCGTTTTGACCATACTCACCTCCATTGTATTCCTTCTAACAGCTAATACGAACCACTTTTGTAAAGGTTTCATCATTCCTTATAATTCCTCAAAGGAATTCCCCGGGTAGCTAAAGAATGATTGTTATGTACCAGTATGCTAAAATTTGATCATGAGGTGATGAAAATGAGTTTATTACATGATGCAAGACAAGAATTGTGGAAGGATTTTCAAGGTGTGCGCGAAGAATAATTAAACAAAAAAATATCTGATGATACTTGGATTATTCAAAAGGTTGCAGATCATTTAAAGAAAATGCACCAAGTTAAAAAAAGCACCGATTAAAGAAGATGAGCCAAAATTGGTAGAAATGGCAGAGGATCGTTCAAGAAAAACCACGGCGCCTAGTAATGTTGAGCCTGAGCAAAAGCATGTCACGCCGACACATTTAAAGGATGAACTCGAACAGCATGCGAGCAATTAAATCAAATTTTATCACCTTTTACTGAAGATGATTTTAAACGATTGATTGCACACCCTATATTTGAAGAGTTACCACTTAAGCAGTATCTTGATTTTATCAGCGCTCATGAAAAACGCCATATCCATCAAATCAAAGAAATCAAAGAAATCAAAGAACAATTTTAAGCCATAAAAAAGACTCCCTGATGGGAGACTTTTCATATCGTTATACCGTTTTAGGTGTTAAATCAAAGCAGCGAGCATAAATCCAGTTGTACGCTTTCTCGTTTAGATCTCTTGGGTTTCCAACTGTTTGCGGATCTTTCATCGCTTCTTTAGATAAACGGTCAATCATATCTTTTGATACCCCTTGTTCCTCTAATGAAGGAACTTCTAAATCTTCCACTAAATCATACATCCAGTTCACAGCTGCTTTTGCTGCTTCCTCTGTTGACATTCTGCTTGTATCAATACCGAAGGCTTGAGCAATTCGAGCGAATTTTTTTGGGTATCCTTTCCAGTTATACTCCATGACAGGTCCCATCATCGCTGCTACACACTGACCATGCGCTACAGGATTAATGCCCCCAAGTGTTTGACTCATCGCATGCGCTGCACCTGCTGATTCACTTCCATAAGAAAGTCCAGCAAGCATCGCAGCTTGTGCCATTCCATATCTTGCTTCTAAATCCTCTCCATCAGCAAAGGCACGGCGAATATAATGAGCGGCATATTCAATCGCCATTAGCGCTACCGCATCGGTTATTGGTTGAGCAAATTTCATGGTATAGCATTCGATGGCGTGTGCAAGTGCATCAATTCCAGTCATTGCCGTCACATGAGGCGGCATGGATACATGAAGCTCTGGGTCAATCACTGTTAGATGAGCTGCAATAAGTGGTCCACCTGTGTTGAATTTGAATTCTCTTTCTTCGTCAGTAATAACCGCCCACTGCGTAACCTCTGAACCTGTACCAGCCGTTGTCGGGATTGTTGTTAACGGAGGGATTCTATTTTCGAGCGGTTTTTTCCCCTCTGCCGCTTCATAATCAAGAACTGAGCCTTCATGAGTCACCTCTACACCGATGGCCTTCGCTGTATCCATTGAGCTTCCGCCACCTACTGCGACTAATCCATTACAGCCTTCTTTTTCATATAACGCAGACCCTTCATTCACTAGGCGTACTGGCGGGTTTGGCTCTACTTTATCAAATAGGACAACATCAATTTGCGCTTCTTTTAATGAAGCAATCACTGGATCCACAACGCCCGCTTGATAAATACCAGGATCTGTTACAAGCAATACCTTTGAGACGCGGTATGCTTTCACTTCTTCCCCAACATGTTTCACCGCACCAATGCCATGCTTGATGACAGTCGGAATTTCAAATGTATGGAACTTTTGCATGCTTTCAATTTTCATATTTAATGTCATGTTTAATCTCCTCCAAATGAGCGTTGTTTATTTAAACCAATGAACCGCTTCAGGTTTAGTATTTCTATATAAATGTTTCAGCTCGGTATATTCTTCAAGGCCGGTACGTCCTAACTCACGCCCGAGGCCTGACTGCTTATATCCACCCCACGGAGCTTGAGCAAAATAAGGATGGAAATCATTGATCCAAACAGTACCTAATCTTAGTTGACGAGCGACTCTTTCCGCTTTTGCAATATCTGAAGACCATACAGCTCCTGCTAAACCATAAATCGTATCATTTGCCAGCTCGATGACTTCTTTCTCTGAACGGAAGGATTCGACAGTCAATACTGGTCCAAAGACTTCCTCCTGTACAATCCGCATGTCTGAGGTACAGCCTGAGAAAATGGTCGGCAAGTAGAAGAATCCTTTTTGAAGCTCCTCTGATTCAGGTCGTTTTCCGCCTGTTTCTAATCTTGCGCCTTCTTCTAGACCAATGGTGACGTATTTTTCTACTTTTTCTCGATGCTCAGCTGAAATGAGCGGCCCGCTCTGCGTTCCTTCATTAAAGCCGTTCCCTAGCTTGATTTTTTTCGTACGCTTCACCAGTTCTTTTAAAAATTCATCATGAATGGATTCTTCCACTAACAAACGTGAACCTGCTGAACACACTTGCCCCGCATGGAAAAACACGGCATTCAATGCCTGATCAACCGCTACGTCTAAATCAGCATCTTGAAATACAATGTTCGGATTTTTTCCGCCGAGCTCAAGGGCAATTTTTTTCACATTCCCACTGGCTCCCTGCATGATTTTCTTTCCTGTTTCAATACCGCCTGTAAACGAAATTAAATCCACTTGATCGTTTACAGCAAGTTCATCACCAACTGTTGCACCAGGTCCAAGCACTAGGTTTGCAACGCCCGCTGGAACACCGACTTCTTCCATGAGTTTGAATACTTTAATGGTGGTTAATGGTGTAATTTCACTTGGCTTTAAGACGATTGTATTCCCCGCCGCAAGAGCAGGAGCAATCTTCCAGCTCGCTTGAAGCAATGGATAGTTCCAAGGGGTGATTTGTCCGCATACACCAACAGGCTCTCTAACTAATTCACTTTTCGAGTTCGGAATAGGTGATGCAATGATTTCCCCGCCATCTTTGTCAGCAAGTCCTGCGTAATATTGGAACACATTCGCAATATCGTCCATATCCGCTTTGCTTTCATCTAATGTCTTGCCTGTATCAAGCGATTCTAATTTGGCTAATTCATCAAGATCACGTCTAATCAATTCAGCAATCTTAAACACAATATTTCCTCTTTCAAGTCCAGGCAGGTTTGCCCAATCGCCTTGATCGAAGGCTTTTCTCGCTGCTTTAATTGCTAGCTGCGCATCATTTCTTGAACCTTCACTGACTGTCGCGATCACTTCTTGATTAAATGGATTGATAATGTCCCGCTTGTCGCCACTTTTCGCGCCAACCCATTGTCCATCTATAAATAGTGTTTGACTCATAGAAGGAACCTCCTCTGATTCTCTTTGGTAATTTTGTTTAATAAAAATTTAACATTTTGAACATAATTAACTTAACATGTTCAAATTTTTCTGTCAAAGAGAAATATGCTTCATTTATTTTGACATTTTGTATCCTTTCGTTAACATATAGTCCATAAAGGTTTTTTTGAACGTATTGAATTCTCTTAATAGAAAGCAGGGACAAAATGAAAAAGCAGGAACAGACACTAGCAGAAGAACGAATTTTAGCTGCTAAAGACCTAGTCATTGATTCCATAGCTGAAACGATGGATCTCTATGGCATTACAAGAAGTGCGGGTATTTTATATGGAACAATGTACTTAAATGAGGAAATGACGCTTGATGAAATGCGTGAAGAGCTGCAAATGAGTAAGCCCAGTATGAGTACGGGTGTGAAAAAACTTCAAGACATGAATATTGTCAAAAAGACCTTCCACCGCGGCCGAAGAAAACACAGCTTTGTCGCTGAAAAAGATTTTTTTAAGTTTTTTATGAACTTCTTTCCGCAAAAATGGGAACGAGAGGTCGAGGTCAATCTAGCAGCGATTGAAGAAGCCCAAGAGCGTCTTCAAGATGTGGCTCATGCTGATCAGGTGGAGGAAAATGTAAGAGGAGAAACGCAGCAGCTCCTTGCACAGCTTGAAAGCTCAAAAGCCTATTATGACTGGCTCAGACGATTAGCCCACTCTGTTCATTCCGGTGAAATCTTTGAATATATACCAATTGATCAGAAAGAAAAATAGCGAGACATTTGCGTTTTACAGCTTGAATTTCACAGGAAGTTTGATTTTAATAAATTATGTCGTAACCCTTCGGGGCATTAGCTCAGCTGGGAGAGCGCTACGCTGGCAGGGTGTATGACATCGATACAAACGGACGTTCCCTAAAATATACTGATATATCAAGGTTCTATAATGAAGCCTTTCTGATAAAAAATGTTCAATTCTGAAGGAAAATGAAATGGTTAGTCCCCGTCCCCATAAAAAAACAGACCATGGAGGGTCTGTTTCAGACCGTAGACAAACCCCACCTTTACTTCAAGTAAAAGTGGGGTTTTCACTTATTTTGATAAAATTTATCAGTTGTCTTACGCTGGACATGGTCCTTTCCATGTCCAGTTTGCTAGCTTTTTG
>NZ_JBAWSW010000057.1:0-12516 GCF_037104745.1 Bacillus sp. FJAT-53060 | reverse complement strand
GTTCTATCTTAACAGGATTGATCGAACTACGACCAACATCGTAGAACGCACTGTCAAAGAATACATTTATTATTATAACAACATTCGTATTCAAACAAAACTAAACAACCAATCACCGATAAACTATCGGCAATTGGCTGTATAAAGGTGTTTTGATCCCTGTCTCAAAAACGGGGGTCAGTCCCTAAGGCAAGTGCTTTTTTGTTTACATCAATCATCTTCTTTTCGAGAAGTAGAATTTGAGCTTTGAGAATTGGCTTTCTCGTCATCTTTCTTTTTATCTTTATTGGCATCAGTCTGTGAGCTGCTGTTCCCATTTGTGCTGTCTGGGCCATCACCGGAACCGTCATTGCCGTTTTCCGTATTTCCGCCTTGATCTTGATCTTTTTTATCATCTGGCTTCTGCTCATCATCAGGCTGCTGAGACTCTTCTTCTTCTTTGTTCTCATCATCAGGCTGCTGAGACTCTTCTTCTTCTTTGTTCTCATCATCTGCTTTTTCTTCTTCATCTCCGTCATCTTTAATGGTGAGGAAAGTAGAAGCCGCTTTACTTGTGACATCCTCTACAGTCGCGGTCACTTGGAATTTATATGTGGAGCCAGGCTTCACGTCAGAGATGACCGCTTCTTTAGCAGAGCTGTTTTGAATTTCTTTATAGCCCCCATCGTCGACAGCTTGCTTCACATTAAATGTAGCATCGGCGTCATAGCCCCAAGTTAGCGTAATCGAATTTTTCTCTTCATCATATACTGCTTTTAAGTCAGATGGTTTATCCGCTTCTTTTTCCTCATACGTGTCAGACACTTTTGTCGGAACAGTACCTTTGACAAAGTATTCTGTTGTCTTCTTGTCACTTGGTGTATTTGGTCCGGCTAATTTAGCTGGATCTGATCCTTTTTCAATGGTGGTTTCAACGACGCTGTCAGGCTTTTCAAATGAGCCGCTTCCGTCATCAATTTGAGAAATTAATCGCTGGAAGACGATTTTTGCCACGCGCTGCTCATTGTTTGTGAGCCACATTTTGCCGTCCGCATCTTTTGAATTACCAATTCCCGTCCAAACGGCAGCTGTATATTGCGGCGTATAGCCGACAAACCATGAATCTTTCGCACTGCCAGAAGGGATATTGTAATTATTGATATCATCTTGTGTAAAGTTGGTTGTACCTGTTTTACCAGCTACTTGAACGTTCGGTACTTGTGCAAGTGTACCAGTTCCAGATTGTACAGCTGTTTTCAGCATATCCGTGATCATAAATGCAGTGTAATCACTCATTGCCGCTTTAGAGTCTGGCGTAAGGTCAAGCTTTGTTCCGTCATTAAATTCAACAGATGTTACAGCATGGGGTTCATTATAGTACCCGTTATTACCGAATGCACTAAATGCACCGGCCATCTTTAGAGAAGAGACACCTTCGTCAAACCCTCCAATTGAGTAGGACTCTGGAATATCAGACGGTAAGTCCATGCCTAAATTATTAGCGAATTGAACCGCATGATCTGTGCCTGCCTCTTGGAATGCTTTTAGGGCAGGGATGTTGCGTGATTGTGCCAAAGCACTTCTCATCGACATTTTCCCTAAATGTCTTCTGTCAAAGTTATTAATCGGTGTACCGTTTGAGTACGTATACGGTGCATCATCAATTTGCTGATACGTTGACCATTTTTTGTTTTCAATGACTGGACCGTAATCTAGGATTGGTTTAATTGTTGACCCTGGTTGGCGTTTTGCATCCGTGGCATAGTTAAAACCGCCGACTGGTACATCACGTCCACCGCCAATGGCACGTATTTCCCCATTTTTCGTATCAAGCAGGGTAACACCAGCCTGCATACCTTTTGTAAATCCGACTGCATCTCCATTAATGATACTGTCTAGGTGATCCTGTGCTTTTGTATCAAGTGTTGTGTAGATTTTAAGTCCATCAGTTGATACATCAACTTTGGCTTTTTTCTGTACTTCTTCCATGACTTCTTCAATGAAAGGAGAGTATTTACTTGAGTTTTGGCTGTTATATTTATCAGCTGAGACGACGGTCTTGCTGACAGGTGTTGCTTTTGCTACGTCATACTCTTTATCTGTAATGTAGCCTTGTTCTTTCATGAGGCTTAAAACGATATTACGGCGTTTTTCCGCTGCTTCAGGATGTTTGACTGGGTTATAGGCGTTAGGACTCTGCGGCATACCTGCAAGAGTGGCAGCCTGTGCAACGGTTAGTTGATTTAAATCTGTAACACCGAAAAATTGTTCAGCCGCTTTTCCAACGCCATAAGCCTGAGGCGTGAAGTAAATTCGGTTTAAATACATTTCTAAAATTTCATCTTTAGAGTATTTTTGCTCAAGCTGAATAGAGAGCCACGCTTCCTGTACTTTACGCTTTAATGTTTTTTGGTTGTTTAGAAGGGTGTTTTTCACAACTTGCTGTGTAATTGTACTTCCACCTTCAGCTCCAAATCCATCCTCGATGTTCGCTAAAAGAGCACCGCCAATTCGGATTGGGTCAATCCCGTAGTGTTTATAGAAACGTGCATCTTCAGTAGAAATAAACGCTTCTTTTACAACATCGGGTATATCTTTAATCGAGACATACGTTCTTTTTTCAGCACCGACTTCTGCAATGACATTCTTGTTTTTATCATAAATCTTTGAAGAATACGGTGTTTTGAGCTTACTATCATCAATAGAAGGAGCGCTTGATACAAAAACGGCAAAAGTTGTGATTCCGGCAACTAAACAAAGAAGACCGATCACGAGTAAAGATAAAAATATTTTTTTAAATAGACCTGCTTTCTTTTTGCCTTTTTTGTTCTTTTGCTTCTTATTGTTCTTTTGATTTGCTTTACGTCGCTGTTCACGACTTGTAAATTGATCAGACATCACATCTCAACCTTTCGTGTTAAACCTTTTTCGAACTTAAATGTTGCTCACATTCATCCGAAAAATGAAGTGTCTCCACTACTTTAATATAATCAATTCTTGGCGAATATCCAAGTGTTATTAAGTGGCCAGCTCCCATTAATTCGTCTTTGCTAATGGATTTTCTCCCATTTTGCTGCTGTCGCTCCCAAAAGAAGAAGAGGTCAGAAGCTGGTAAATAATAAACGGAGCCAAAAGCGGATATAATAACAAAACAAATTCCGCCTTGCTTTTCAACCTCTTTCATATGCTCAATTTGATGAGCGTGGAAATTCTTGAGCGGAAATGAGGTGTTGCTTTTGGTTTCCTTTGCTTCAAAGTCAATATAGCACCCTTTATAGACCCCGTTATAGTCTGTTGTCGAGGATTGTTTAAAATAGGCTTCTTTGATGACAGCAGCGCTTCTTTTCGGATAGTCCACATTGACAATTTGAACAGGGGTAGGCTTTTTATGAATGACAGCAATCCCGTTTACTAAATAGTACTGGTTAGTTTCATTTAAATCAGCCTCAAGCGTCATCCCACGATTACTATAAGAGAATTCGCCGCTGCTTCTTTTTGTTGTCCCAATTTGTTGAAGGGGGTGATACAATTTTCCGTTTGGATACCGAACCATTAAGTTTCAGCCTCCTTTTATTGCATTTTGTATTGGAGAGATGACCATGTTGTCACATGAAGAGTACATCATTACTCAGCAAATTTTACGTGAAACGAAAGCGAAAAATAAAGACAACCTAACGAGGACAAATGCTTACAAGCGCTTTTATGATCGTCATCCAGAAATGAAATGGTCACTGCTTGCTTCTTTTGTATCAAGAAATGCAGGGTGGTCGATGACGGATTTAAAAGGCGAGCTTTTCCATCCTGGTTTAACTGATCAGCAAGGGCACCTGTTTTTTACAGCATATGAAAGAGCAAATTGGCTCATCTTTTCTGATGCTTACCCGCAGCTTCTCTTGTATGAATGGTCTAAGCGATGCAGCAAATCTTTTTTTCATCTGTTGCCATATTTCTGCGTGTCTCGGTTTATGATCGCTGAGTGGGAACGTTTTTGGCTAAAGCGTGACACAGAGCGTCTGCTTTATGCACTCATCATAAATGAACAATATACTATACAATCTCCTATTATACAAAATCCTCTTCTGAAAAAGAATGTTTTTCACTCGATTCAATATCTTTTCAGCGAGTGGGGACATTTTCAAACGGTCATTTTTCCAACAGTAGATGGGCATTTGTATGGGTTAACTATAAGGAAGTTTTCTCATGTCAAGGAGCGCATTACATTTGGAAAAAAACTAGCGAAACTATTATTTCGGTCCGATTTGTTTTCGGATTTTTATCATTTTTTGCATACCGTGCCACATACCGGGTCTCGGTTTGATTTTGAGCCGTTTTTAGGGATCGCTAGAAGGTCAACACCTTTCCTTCGAACGGTTTATCCGGTGATCACACATTCATTAGACGATCAACGGGAAGATTGGTTTCAAAAGAAATTGAATCCAACCTTATTCGATGCAGAACCGTTACCAAAACAAATCGAGCTGACCGACTGGTACTTCCATAAAAAAAGGCAGCTTCGTTTTCTTTTCTCATTAGAGCACTATTTTTTGCATAAATAAAAAGCAGGGGGTACCTGCTTTTTTATGTGGCTGGACGATTAGGACCGCCAAGCTTTTTATCAAGGCTATCTGTACTGTTTTCTTTCCCTTTTGGCTTTTGCTCTTTTGGTGCTGACTGCTTTTTCATGAAATCTACCTCCTTTGTCCTTAGACTTTACAGAATCGGACGCAATCATACAAAGAAGGACAAGCGCATGTCGAAAATGAAGAAATAGTGCTCATCTACACTTAGATTGGCGATTTGCTTCTAGTTTTGTCATGTATGAAGGATGGTGAAAAAGAAAAGAGAATGTAACGAGAGACGATAAAGGAGGAATCTGATGATGAGCGAATTTGTATCAAAAGAATCCATTATGCAGTTGCTAGAGGAAATCGAGCGAAAGATTGATGCGGTGGAAGCAGAGCTGTCTCTTGCTGTCGAGCAAACAAAACACGCAGCTAATCAGGAGCAAGAACAAATGATTGACCGCCTTGAATCAGAAGTGAAGGACTGTGAATTGAAGATTCATGCAGCCGAGTTTAAACTGGCGGCAAGACCAGCATATCACGCTGGCTAGCTCTCCTATTTGAGCATTAAGTGAACGTTTGGTAGGATGGTTCATAGGGGTGAACACTATGGATAATCAAACATTACTTAAACATACACAAGAGCTGAGAACTCGGATCGAAGAAGCGTATAAGCAGTACCAAAAGGGAAAGGCTGAAAAGGAATACCCAGAATATGATTTTTACAAGGACATTCAGCCGGCCGTTGTGACATTTGACAAGCAAATGGAAGAATGGCTTGCCGCTGCCATCTCGTTTATTCATCAGGCTAAACCTAAATACTTACACGAAGAACAGCTATCAGCCGTAAAAGAAAATGGAAAAGAGGTATTCCTGCAATCTTATTTTGGTAAACAGCACGCACTCCGTGTGAAAAATTTAGTTGAATCGGTGATCTACACACTGACCCTTTTAGTAGAAGAAATCAAAGAGCACAACTGATGAAACATCCTACGTTTTTCTTATGGCTGCTTTAGGCACACCTTCTGTTTTTGAACATAATATATCATTGACATCAATATGTTTTGAGAGCGAGAGGAGCGAGATATATGTTCCCTTATTCAAACCAGCAACCTTATGAATTGAACCAATTTCAGCAAGGACCTTTTCCGTATCCAGACATGCAGCAGCCTCCGCAGCCTCCAGAATATTTCATGCCTCCATATCAAGGTGGAATGAGCCAGGCGCCTTATGGATATCAAGAGAATTTCCAGTCTTATCAGCAGCCAGAAGTGATCAATCAGCCGCAGATGCAGCCATCAGGTATGATGCCCATGCATCAGCCTATGAATCCTTATCCTTTGCCAAGGCCGCAAAAACAGCAATCATCTCAATTTAAAAGTGTGCTGTCACAATTCAAAAAGACGAATGGACAATATGACTTTAACAAAATGTTTGATACAGCTGGGCAAATGATGAGTACAATGAATCAAGTGGGTTCATTGGCAAAAGGATTTACAAGCATTTTTAAAGCATAGCAAAACCCAATAGAAGCATCTATTGGGTTGTTAGCTTTGGTGCGGTCACACGAAGTGATTGATCTTTCCAAACACTCTTCATGTTTGTTTCATCTATTTTTGCAGGCATTAAAATGGTTTTCGTAAAGCTGGAATAGGAGGAAGTCGTCTCTGTTTTGATTTTTTCCTGCACCGATAAGTGTAAATATTGAGCTTTGACTTCTAGCGCAATATCACCTTCAACAAAATGGTCTGGAAATTGAATGTCGATATACACAAATTGAGCATCTTCTGTCACATCGGTTGTAATCGATGCAAGTGAATGGGACGTAGTCATGAGCGCCTCTGCACTATTTAAAATCTCGTGAAACGGGGAAGATGCAAAAAATTGTTCAATCGCTTCATATAGAATATCTTCATTTGCCAACAATTCATGTTTTTTTTCGCCTTCATGTTTCATTTGAATCACCTCTCATCTACAACCTATGCAAAAAGGGCTCAGGCGGTTATTAATTGCTGGGAGAAAAAAATTATGATTAAATAGTGTTGAATGAAGCAAGGTGTATGGACGCGAAGGCCATATGCTGAATAGATCTAGGAGCAAAGCTTGAAGGGAGCAAATGAACATTGCTGAAAAAATTATTCGGTTTCGGAAATAACCAAGATGATGTAAAGGAAGAAGTCATTTATTCTCCAGCTGATGGGGAGTTAATGGATATGACTGATGTACCAGATCCCGTCTTTTCTCAAAAGATGATGGGAGACGGCGTAGCAGTAAAACCAAGCAATGGCACCATTGTGTCACCAGTAGAGGGTGAAATCATTCAGCTCTTCCATACAAAACATGCAATTGGGATTCGAACACTCTCAGGGCTTGAGCTTCTGATTCATATCGGACTTGAAACAGTTGGGTTAAATGGAGAAGGATTTGAAGCGCACATTAAAGAAGGAGATAAAGTGAAAGCCGGTGATCGTCTCATTACGTGTAATTTAGAACTCATTGCAGAGAAGGCCGCCAGCACCGTGACACCTATTGTCATCATGAATGGTGATCTTGTAGAACGACTTGATAAAGAACCAAAGGGCTCTGTGGAAAAACAGACCTCCAAGCTCTTTACTGTGAAAATGAAATAAAAAAAGCACATAAAAAACTACCCTCACATGGGACTGACCCCCTAAGATGAGACAAATAAAAAACACCTTCAAGTTTGAAAACGGACCGTTGTGATCCGAAATAAAACATGGAGGTGTTTTTTCTATGGGGACAAGAGTGAGTTATCCAGTTGAAGTCAAACAGAAGGCTGTAGAAATGAGATTGGCAGGTGTACCTATGAAAGAGATCATGCAGGAATTGAATATCAAGAATAAGACGCAGGTTCAGACATGGGTGAGGTGGCATAAGGCTGGGGATACACACAGGTTCGAACAGCCTGTTGGAAAACAATATATCTATGGAAAGGGTCCCGAGTACTCTTCCGAATTAGAGAGATCAAGGTTCTGTGTATACATCTTACGAGTATCAGAAAGCTGTTCATATAAAAGGCATTACCATGAGCATGTCCCGTAAAGGGACACCCGCTGATAATGCCTCCATCGAATCGTTCCATTCCTCACTAAAGTCTGAAACGTTCTATCTTAACAGGATTGATCGAACTACGACCACCATCGTAGAACGCACTGTCAAAGAATACATTTATTATTATAACAACATTTTTATTCAAACAAAACTAAACAACCAATCACCGATAAACTATCGGCAATTGGCTGTATAAAGGTGTTTTGATCCCTGTCTCAAAAACGGGGGTCAGTCCCCATGATAGGGTAGTTTTTTTATGAAATTAATCCTCCATCGGAACCCAGCCTTGCCTTGCTTCCATAACAGACCACCATCCCTCTGGAATCAGGTATTTGTCTTTTTTCTCGTTTAATGACTGTTTCAATCTCGCTTTTCCGACCTTCTTTAATTTTCTTTGCCCATTCTGGATCAACAATTAGCTCTCGTGCGACCGCAATCAGCGGGATTCCTCGATTGTACCCATTGATAGCATCTTCGGCTGTAGTGACGCATAGGCAAATAATCGAGTTTTTTTGTTTTTAGAACATCAACTAACGTAAACGTCTCTGTCATTGTTAAACCCTCAATCTACTGCTTGTATTTTGCTACACTTATACATTTCTAAATTGGAAAGTTAACCCCTTTATAAATTGTATTATTTAACAAATATGTCACAATTATAAAAATGTTATCTAAACCTTTTGAGACCGATTGAAAATGAAGTCTGGTTTAATGGATAAGCCTTTTTAATAAAACATTTCCCGAATATTATAATTTATTCAATATTCATAAAAACCATAACGCTTCATAAACATCATACTCTCGATTTAAACTAGTAAATTCAATAGGGGCAGTTCCATTTGCGGCAACCAATTTTTTCCTTACAGCCTGTTTTTCTAAGAAATTCCTAGTCGGGTTAGAACTTTCGTAGTCTTTCCATATGTAAGCTGAATTCCCTGTATGACTAAGATTATTCAAATAACCGTTCTTTGCCATATAATCCACTGCTCCGTATATCCCTGCTATCGGAATGTTTTTACGAATCTATCATTAATCCAGGAATTACCACTAATCATAACTAGTAAATTAAAATTTGTCTTTTCTAATCCTATTATATAATCAACAAATGTTCCTTTCCGTTGTAGAAAAAGAAGAGCTGCACGTCTATCGAGAAGGAATCACTCTTGAATTTTTGACACAGGTGATCTATTTCCATTTTTAAAAAGACCAAAAAATGGCGCTAATTGAAGGTATTTTGACTCATAACGAATTAGACGCTTTAACAAATTAGTCTCTACATTCATCTGTCCAAAAAAATATTATCTAAGGATGCGGTGAAGGAAAATGATGAGAAATACGCACTTGCTAGATGGCACCTTGATCATCGTGATGTACAGGAAGCAACGAAGCATTTGCAAGAATTAACAGATGCTGAGTTTGAGCATGCGAATCAAGCGGCTTATGATTTATCCTTACAATTAACGATGACCAATGGGATGAAGCTGTACGTATATGGAAAGATCTATTTGAATCAAACGATTTTTAAGTGACCGGGACATTGAAGCACTGGCAATGAAATTATTGCCTGGGAAAGCGCAAAAAATGACAACGTTCGGCTATCGTCTGAAAATAAAAATTGTTTAGCACTTTTATTGTAGAAAAGTCACGAATCCTGTAAAATAACGTTAGATATTGAATGGGGAGCGTAAAGCATGTATAAGGGTATTTTTTACTTGTTTTTTCTTGTTGTCATTTTGGTTGCTTTTGTGTTTTCAAACTATAAAGATGTTTTTCTTTAAAATAGGTTAATGCATTAGTACATGTACACCTCTTAATTCATACATTGTTAATGTAAGAAAATCAAGGAGAGGGGAATACTATATGTACCATCACCATCATTGCAAGCCAAATGTTACACAGCCAATTGTTCATCCGACGAATCATTGCTGTACACACAGTGAGTCAAAAACAATTGTGCCGCACATCCATCCGCAGCATGTAACAAATGTTCACCACCAAAACTTCCAACATGTTCACTACTTCCCGCATACGTTTTCTCAGGTGGGTCAGGCAACACATCAACATTTTAACTGCGGTGGCCCTTGCTGAAACAGATCTTGCAGAAACAGATAAAGTGAAATGGGACTTTGATAAGTCCCTTTTTCTAAAAGCAGGTGAAAAAATGAAAATAATTGCTGTCACAGGGTACAAGCCATTCGAGCTTGGGATATTCAAACAAGACGAGCCTGCACTTCAATACATAAAAGCGGAGCTTCAGAAAAGGCTGACAGCACTCATTGAAGATGGGCTGGAACGGGTTCTCATATCAGGTCAGCTAGGTGCAGAAATGTGGACAGCCGAAGTGGTATTTGAGCTTCAAGAGGAGTATCCAGCGTTAAAGCTTGCTGTCATTACGCCATTTTATGAACAGGAAGAGCAGCTGATTTTGTAGAAAGTGTCACGCATAGACCGTATGAAAGTCCGGCACAATTTAAACAAAAAAACCGCTTTTTTATTGAAAAAACAGATGGTCTTCTCGTCTTATTTGATCCCGAGCATGAAGGCTCACCAAAGTATATGATCAAAGAAGCTGAAACCTATACCGATTACCCAATTATGTATATCACAATGGATGATTTAAGAGCACAGGTTGAGGCAGAAGATCCGTTTTTTGACTAAAAGCAAGAGAAAATTTGACAACGTCACGTATTTCTGAAAAAATATACTATGAATTCACGATATGAGGTGAAAAAAATGCTTGCTGATAAAGTAAAGCTTTCTGCGAAAGAAATTTTAGAAAAAGAATTTAAAACAGGTGTCAGAGGGTATAAACAAGAAGAAGTCGATAAATTTTTAGATATGGTCATTAAAGACTATGAGACATTCCATCAAGAAATCGAAAAGCTTCAACAAGAAAACCTCCACTTGACGAAACAGCTTGAAGAAGCAGTTGAACAAGGGAAAAGACAGCCTGCACAGTCCAATACAACAAACTTTGATATTTTAAAGAGACTATCTAACCTTGAGAAGCACGTTTTCGGCAGCAAACTTTATGATTGAGTAATGTCGAAAAAACTTGTGTCAAATGACATTGTCGTTTATAATAACGCTAGTTGATTAACGTTCGGGTAATCGCTGTAATGCAGTTAGGCGTTACAGAGGAAAGTCCATGCTCGCACGGTGCTGAGATGCCCGTAGTGTTCGTGCCTGGCGAAAAAATAAGCCAGGGCAGCCAGGGAAAGGCTGACGGCAGGAAAAATGCCTACGTCCTTTTAGGATATGGCAAAGTATCCTTGAAAGTGCCACAGTGACGAAGTCTCACTAGAAATGGTGAGAGTGGAACGCGGTAAACCCCTCGAGCGAGAAACCCAAACTTGGTAGGGGAACTTTCTCAAAGGAACCAAACGGAGAGAAGGACAGAGAATTCTGTAGATAGATGATTACCACCTGAGTACGAGGCATTTGCCGATTGCAGTACGATGGAACAAAACATGGCTTACAGAACGTTATATCCGTTATAATAAACATGATGAAAACAAAGCTCTCCTATTTCAACATATGGAGAGCTTTTATCTTGAATAAAGAAAAGGACGAGAAAACAGGTGATAAACAAATGAAAACCTATACACTCATCGCGACAGCTCCAATGGGGATTGAAGCAATTGTTGCAAAAGAAGTAAGGGACCTTGGCTATGAGTGCACAGTAGATAACGGGAAAGTCATTTTCCGAGGGGATGACCTTGCGATTTGCCGTGCAAACCTGTGGTTGCGTACAGCAGACCGTATAAAGGTACAAGTTGCTGAATTTTCGGCAAAAACATTTGAAGAACTTTTTGAACGGACAAAAGCGATTGACTGGGCCGCTTACTTGCCTAAAAATAGTACGTTCCCTGTCATCGGTAAGTCTGTCAAATCACAGCTAGCGAGTGTGCCGGATTGTCAGCGCATCGTCAAAAAGGCGATCGCGCAAAAGCTCAGATCATCTTACAACATTCAGTCTGATTGGCTTGAAGAGACCGGACCGGAATATAAAATCGAGATTGCGCTTTTAAAAGACAAAGCAGTGCTAACACTTGATACATCAGGTGTGGGACTTCATAAACGTGGGTATCGTGTGGACCAAGGAGAAGCACCCATTAAAGAAACCCTTGCTGCCGCACTCGTGTTATTAACGAACTGGACACCTGACCGCCCATTTGTTGATCCTTTTTGCGGATCAGGTACCATCGCCATTGAAGCAGCCCTGATAGGACAAAATATTGCCCCTGGATTTAACCGGGCATTTGATTCAGAATCATGGGCATTGATCGGTGAGGACGTATGGAACAAAGCGCGTCTTGAAGTGGAAGAAAAAGCGAACTATGATCAGCCACTCCACATTATTGCGAGTGATATCGATCATCGTATGGTAGAGATTGCAAAAATGAATGCAGAAGAAGCTGGACTAAGTGAACTGATTCAATTTAAGCAAATGCAAGTAAAAGACTTCCAAACAAAAGAAGAGTATGGTGTGATTGTCGGAAACCCGCCTTACGGAGAACGGCTCAGCGATAAACCAGCTGTTGAAAAAATGTATCAAGCGATGGGTGAAGCATTCAAGAACCTAGACACTTGGTCAATTTACATGTTAACGTCACATGAAAAGTTCGAAGAGTGCTTCGGAAGAAAAGCAACGAAAAAGAGAAAACTGTTTAACGGGTTTATTAAAACAGACTATTATCAATATTGGGGAAAACGCCCGCCTAGAAAGCAAACAACTAAATCATAAAAAATGGTCACACCTAAAGAAGGTGTGACTCAGCTTGTAGACAAAGTCTACAAGCTTTTTTGTATAATAAGGGTAATAACACAATTCTGCGGGGGATGAACATGTTATCGAAACGTGAAGAAGAGAGAAGAAATCAATTAGAAGTAGTGGCTTTAG
>NZ_JBAWSW010000056.1:0-12587 GCF_037104745.1 Bacillus sp. FJAT-53060 | reverse complement strand
GATTACATTCAATTCTATAATCACGATCGATTCCAGAAAAAATTAAACCAGTGTGCTCCGGTAGAATACCGTCACACACTGGCAGGTTAGGCTTTTTATAATTGTCTACTTGACAGGGATAAGACCATTTTTGTTTATGTAGATTCTCTTGTCACGAGCTCGGTGGGTAGCTGAATATGTTCACGTTGCAATGGCTTTTGCTCTTGCAAGAGCTGTATCATGTGCTGCACAGATCGCTGGCCAAGCTCTACGATCGGGATGTCGATTGTTGTGATCGTTGGAGCCGTTACCTCGCAAATATCTTGATTATCATAGCCAATGATTGCCAGATCCTCGGGAATTTGATAGCCATATAAAATGGCTTGTTTAATGAGCCCTGCTGCGACTTGATCATTGCCGGTGAAAATGGCATCAGGGGCATCCGGCATGACATGGATGAAGTCCATCAAACGAAAGCCGTCTTCAATCGTAAAGGCCTCACCGAATAGCCAATCTTCGTTTAGCGGCAAACTGTGGGCAGAAAGTGCATCAAGGTAGCCCTGTCTTCTTTGTTGCTGTGCCTCACTGCTTTCCGTATCAAAACAAAATCCGATGGCTTTACGCCCCGATTGAATCAAATAGTCAACAGCTTTATAGGCGGCTTCACGCTCATCGTATCCAATAATTGGAATATCTGCTGTTTGATGATATTCATTGGCCAAGACGATGGGGCCGTTTGCTAAAAGTGGCTTAATGTTTTCCCACTTATTTTCTAATGCCCCCAAAATGACACCATCCACTTCTTTTCTTTTTAATAATTGAAGCCCTTCAAGCTCTAGTGATTCTTTGTAAAACGTTTGGAGCACGATGGCTTTATACCCTTGATCCAGTGCTTCCTTTGAAATTCCTTTAATCAATTGTGCAAAAAAAGGATGATCCACAGCTGGTACAGACACAGCAATGGTCTTTGTCTGATGTGAACGAAGGGTGCGAGCCGCTGAACTTGGTGTATACTCCATTTCCTCCATCACCTGTAAAATGTGTTGGCGTTTTTCCTCTGACACGTATGGATGCTGATTCAGCACCCGCGAAACAGTGGTGGTCGAAACCCCGCAGAGCCTGGCAATTTCATAAATTGTACACATATTAACAAATCCTTTACACAAAGTTATTGTTCTGAAATCGATAACATCATTTACAATGTGGAAAAAGTTAAATTTTAACAAAACAGAATTAATTAATTGGAGGGAATGGAATGCAAATATTGACGAAGATATCAGGTAAAAGCAAGGATTATCTAGTTTTGCTGGATATGATCAATCAAGGTGTTCAAATAAAGGCTGATTCGGTTGAAAAGAATCTAGCGAACGAAAAGCTGATGACGTTCCTTGAGCAAAATATTGAGCGCAAGGGTTTGGAAAAAATTCTCTTCCATTATAAACAAAATAAGGAAAAAAAGATACCGTTCCTGCCAGTTGATAAACTGATTTCAGAGGATGAGATCGATGATATTATGCAGGTGATGAAAGAGGTATTGAATTCTGGGCGTTTTACGTCAGGTCCATACATTCCGTTGTTTGAAAAGACGCTGGCAGAGTATTTAGGGAAAAAATATGTCATTGCCACGTCAAGTGGAACAGATGCTCTCATGATCAGTCTCATATCAGCAGGTGTTCATCCAGGAGACGAGGTCATTCTGCCAGCCAATAGCTTTGCCGCAACAGAAAATGCAGTGCTTGCCATTGGCGCTGTTCCGGTCTATGCCGATATTGATCCAGAAACCTACTGCCTCGAACCAAGTGAAATCGAGAAGCATATCACGGATAAGACGGTATGCATTCTTCCAGTTCATTTATATGGAAAGCAAGCGGATATGAAGGCTATTTCGATGATTGCAAAGCAGCATGATCTGAAAGTGATTGAGGATGGCTGTCAGGCGATTGGCAGCAGCGGACTTGGGGCATTCGGAGATGGACTTGTTCTCAGCTTTAATCCATACAAAAACCTCGGAGTCTGCGGAAAGGCAGGAGCCATTGCAACAAATGATGAAGCCCTAGCGGAAAAATGCATGGAAATCAGCTATCATGGCTTTGAAGTAGGAAAGAAAAATGTCAAACGCAGTGACTACGGCTTTAATTCAAAGATTGATAACTTGCAAGCAGCGATAGGACTAGAACGAATGAAGTATTTAGGTCTGCAAAACTTTAAACGCTTTTACTTAGCGAAGCGATACATTGATCAGCTGCAAACGCTTGAGGATGAAGGATACATGAAGCTTCAGAAGCTGACGAACGATCATGTATGGCATCTATTCCCGATCAGAGTGCTGAAAGGAGACAGAAATGAGCTGGCAGCGCAATTGCTGAAGATAGGTATAGAGACAGATGTCTATTACCCGATCCTATCACATCAGCATCAAACAAATCTTGTCTCTAAAAAATATAAACAAACGACACTTCCGCATACGGAAAAAGTAGCACAGCAATTACTTCATTTGCCCCTTTATCCAGGAATGCCGCTACAGGATCAAGAGAAAGTCATCGAGGGGGTCCAACATGTTATCAAATCTTCCATTCAATAAAAAGCTGCTGAATCAGCCGCAGAACCCGCAATGGATTGTTTTCTGTGACTTTGATGAAACCTATTATTCTCACGGGATGACAGAGAAGCAGAGAGAGGATGTAAAGAGGTTAGAAGCATTTGTGGCGGAAAAGAGCGAAGCAGGACAGCTCATGCTGGGCTGGGTGACGGGAAGCAGCCTCGATTCTGTCACGAGCAAAATGGAAAAAGGCGGTTTCAGTCAATTCCCACATTTTATTGCGTCTAATTTAGGAACTGAAATTATGTACACATCCCATTCACATTTTGGACAGCCAGATGCAGAATGGACGAAGCGGCTGGATGCGCAGGGTTTTTCAGATGAAAAGATTGAAGACATCCTACAAACCATTCGTAAAGAGTGGATTACCCTCAGACCGCAAACACAGCTGGGCAGCTCAGGGTATAAGAAGAATTTCTATTATCAGGAGCAGGATGAACGAGCAGACCTTCATCATCTATCGTTTATACAAACTCTTGCGAAAGAGAGAGGGGTGGCGGTCAACATCAATAAATGCAATCCGCTCGCAGGAGACCCTGCGGATTGCTATGATGTAGATTTTTTACCAGTAGGGACAGGAAAGGATGAAATTGTCCGTTTTATGCTGAGTCGATATGATCTACCAAAAGACCGTGGCTTTGCCTTTGGTGATAGTGGGAACGATTTGCGGATGCTTCAATCCGTCACGCACGGGTTTCTCGTACAAAATGCAACCGCCGAGGCCAAACGGCACCATCATCAAATTTGTCATCATGGATATGCAAAAGGAATCTATGAAACACTGAAAACAGTGATGTATAAACATGAGGAGGCACATTCATGAAGAAAATTGGAATTGTTGGAGCAGGGAATATTGCAAAAGCACATGCAAGAGCATTATTAACGATTAATGGCGCAGAATTATCCGGCGTCTATGACGTGCATGAATCGGTTGCTCAGGGCTTCATTAAACAGTACGGCGGACGGGTGTATTCAAGTATCGATACACTAGCGGATGCATCTGATGGGCTGATCATTGCTTCCCCCAACTTTTGTCACAAGGACCATGCACTTCAAGCGCTCAGAGCGGGACAGCCGATTTTATGTGAAAAACCGATGGCTGTTTCTTTGAAAGAAGCGAAGGAAATGGTGGAGACAGCCAAAAAGTTACAGATTCAGGCCAGTATGGGCTTTAACTATCGTTACTTATCCTTCGTGAATATTCTGAAGAACTTGATTGCCAACGGTGAATTGGGCCGCATTTTAACGGTCAGGACACATTTTAAGAAAAATAGTGCCCTCAGAAGAAAGACATTTTCGTGGAGAGACAGCGGCGAGAGTCTGCGTACAAGCGGTGCATTAGGGGATCTTGGGATTCATTTAATTGATATGCTGTGGTACTTGTTTGGCAGTGAAATGAAAAAAGAATCACTGAACACGAAGATGCTGACACATGTAAAGGAAAAAGAAGAGAAAAAGGTTCAGGTTGATGATCATACCGAGATTTTTGGTCAAATGGAGAACCAAGTGTTTTTTCATTTGGTGACGTCCAAAAGTACACAGCCTGAGGAATGCGGATTTAGTGTAGAAGTGATTGGTCATGACAAAGTATTTAAATACCATACGAATATGAAAAAAGAATATGAGGTAAGTGATGGATTTTGTGTAGAACGTCATCAAGTGCCGCAAACCTTGCTGACTGATCCCCCAAATGAATTTTATGGATGGTCCGATACGTTCCGTGATCAGCTAATGCATTGGGTGAATACAGAGCCATATCCATCTCATATGAAGATGGCTGATTTTGAGGATGGGTATCGCGCGCAGGCTGCGCTCAATACGTGCTTCGAGAGGGAAGAGGCTGTCGTGTCTTCTCGTGCATATTAAAGAGGTGGAGCGGAGGACCTCATAACTCCGTTCCTTTTTAGAGGAAGTGAAAAGATGAAAAAGATGTTTTATTTTGGCTGTGTCTTTTATTTTTTTATTGGGACCATTCATGTGTTTTTTGGCAGCTTAACTCCTTATTTGCTGTCTAGTTATGATAAGGGTCCCGGGGAATTATCTTCTTTAATCTTTTTTCAGTTTATTGGTTTTTTGACAGGTGTTCTTTTATCCCCAATTCTTGTGAGAAAAAAAGGCTATGGTGCTGTTCTGACCATGGGACTGATGCTGATGATCGGGTCACTTCTCCTTGGGCTTTTGGTGCCTGGCTGGACGACACTTGTGCTGGCAGGATTTTTTCTTGGAAGCGGTGCGGGCAGTCTTGAGACAACGGCCGGTGCGTATGTGATTTCGATGGGGAACAGTGCAAAACGAATTAGCATTATGGAAGTTTTTTTTGGATTAGGTGCGTTATTGTTCCCTCTAGTGATCCTGCTGACTGTCACAGAAGAGACGTGGTATTATGTGTTTTTATTTCAGGTATGTGCGCTAACATTCTTCCTCATGCTCTGGCTTGTCTTTATTAACAAACTGCCTCATGGACAGATGGCTGCTCCTGTTCATGCGATCAAGAAGCCATCTTTACTTCTTGATCGCAACAATCGAATGGTTGTGGTGCTCATGATATGCTTTGCTTTTTTCTACGCAGGAATTGAAACAAACTTTGCCAATTTTTTGCCGTCGATCATGCTAGAAAAAGGAGAAGCCAGTTGGAGCCTCTTTGCTGTCTCCACTTTCTGGACAGCGATTGTCATCGGCCGAACTATGATTGCAAGAAAAGCAGATCAGCTGCATCCGCTGCGTTTTTTAAAGCTCAGTGCGACGCTCATGATCCTGCTGCTTGTTGTATTTGCACTGACAACCCACATAGCGGCGCAGCTGATTCTCATCTTTTTCATCGGCCTGTCCGCAGCTGGCATGTTTCCAATCGCACTGACTGCATCCGCAATAATGATTGAAAATGCCATCGACGAGGCAACGAGTTATTTTATTGCTGCCGCAAGTTTGGGAGGAGCCTGCTTGTCCTTTTTGATTGGATTTAGTCTTGAATGGGCGGGGGCAGCAAGTGCCGTCTTTGTTTTCGCTTTTTTAGCTGTTCTTCTGTTTGCAGCTGCCATTCAAATGAATCGTTCTCGGAAAAAAGAAACGGTTCTCACGCAGCAGTCGGCGCTGAAAGCAGAGCGGTAAGCAGCTTTATCAAATCGCTTCTCTTCGGGTCAACCTGAAAAGATGACAAAGGACTTGTACTAAAACACCGAGTGTTTGAATAACATGTACAAGTCAGCATCAAAAGGAGGACGTGTATGTGACGGTGTTCTTTGGATATATCTTTTTAGGGTTGTCACTTTCAGCGCCTGTTGGGCCAGTTAATGCAGCCCAAATCGACAGAGGGATTAAAAGTGGATTTTGGCACGCGTGGATTTTTGGTGTGGGAGCCATGGCTGCGGATATTGTGTATATGCTCCTCATTTATTTTGGTGTCGCCCAGCTTTTGACTGCACCTCTTGTGAAAACCTTTTTGTGGTTGTTCGGCTTTGTCGTTCTGACCTATACCGGCATTGAAAGCCTACGTAAAATCAATTTGCAGGAGAGTCCGAAAAAGGACGGAGGAAACACATCGATAGGAAAATCGTTCATGACGGGGTTTTTCATTTCTTTTTCCAATCCGCTCAGTATTTTATTTTGGCTTGGTATCTATGGCAGCATTTTGGCCAATACGATCGAAAAGTATGGGACATCTCAAATACTCATGTACAGTTTAGCCATTTTTATCGGCATGCTCATATGGGATTTTTGTATGGCGTTACTCGCCAGTACATTTAGACGCTATTTAAATGAACGGATATTGAATGGCCTATCTGTTCTTGCAGGCCTGTCTTTACTCGGCTTCGGTGCTTATTTTGGGTATCAAGGCATCATGGCGTTGATTGGTTAGAAGGATGAGAAAACAGACTGACACGTTCAGTCTATTTTTTTGTCATATTTGACAGAAATGGGACACTCTTAAATAATGATGGGAGATACATTTATTTGAAGGAGCTTTTGCCATGCGTATTTTCCTGCCAGTATTCAACTATGTGTGTATGCTGATTCTGTCTATTATCACAGCGACATTCGTTTATACGATCCTATTCTCCACGCCTGAAGCCGGCTTCGGTCATGTGGAGATCACCAGTCTTTTTATTTTAATCGCTTATGTCTTATTTGCTTCACCTATACAAATTGTTTTACACCGTCACCCTAAGAAGTTTCGAAGCCGTGATTTATTGGTTTATTTTATCGGGGCATGGGTGGTTTGTTCCGCGCTTGCATTATGGATTGATTATGGATTTGTCGTATTCATTAGCTACAAAGTCTATCTATTTAGCTTTTGTGCGTCTCTCATTTATTGGTTGTTGGATTCGGTCTTTTTAATGAAGAACCAATCATAGAGGCTTTTTCCTTTTTTCTTCTCCTGAAAATGAACGTGTATGACCTTCGAGAATCCGCTTGATACAAAAGCGAAAGCTGTCATCAAAAAGAACCAGTATAGATTGCTAAGGTCAAATCCAGTGTAAGTAAAGATGAAAATCGTGGAGAACACGAACGTTAACATGAGGACAATCCATATCCGTTTGAATAGGAGATAACCAATAAATCCCCAAAGCAAAGCCATGACCGGCAGTAAAATAAGATAAGATTCCACCTTGTAGATGCGTATGAAAGTCGTTGAAGGACAGTCACCACAGCCTTTTTTTCTCATAGGCTATGGAGAAGACGCTAAAAACGAGGTGGAAGATAATGGCCCAGCTATATGCAAAAAGTTGCCTTGATCAAAATCTACGATCACTAGAAGAATGGAAGCAGGATGCTTTCACACAATTTGGAGAGATGGTAGGAGATGAGGCAGATACATTTCCTTGTGTACCAGGCAGACAAGGATTTTTTCTAGATCATTTGCGTTATGGGTTTGTTGGTGATCCGCGGGGAGAAGAGGCTGTGAATGAGTTAGCAAAGCTCTTAAGGGATTATCAAAGCTGTTCTAGGCAAACCGGTCAATATGCTTCATTCATTTGCTTTTTTGAAACGCCTCAGGATTTGAAAGAACGTTCGATTGAAGAGTTTGAGGATCAGTTCTGGGCGTTGGTTCAGCGATTACATCAAAAGGATGAAATGAAATGGCCTGAGCAAATTCCAGCAGATCCTGAGCATCATGAATGGGAATTTTGTTTTCATGGAGAGCCGTATTTTATTTTGTGCTCGACACCCGCTCACCGTCTCCGAAAAAGTCGACATTTTCCTTATTTGATGATGGCGTTTCAGCCAAGGTGGGTGTTTGAGAAGATGAATGGATCAACCACATTTGGGCAAAAAATGAGCAAACTCGTTCGGAAGCGGCTCAAGGCGTATGATCAAGTAGATGTACACCCTGCGTTAAAATGGTACGGCGATCAGAAAAATTTAGAGTGGAAGCAATATTTCCTATCAGATGATGAGGCTGAGAAACCAGCCTCCGCCAAATGTCCATTTACTGCATTAAAAAACATGATGAAATTATGATGCGGTCTGATCATGCTCCCACTTTTTCCTCATCAATAGCACCATGATGGCAATCACTGCAATGATCCCAATGCTGATAAAAAATCCAGGTCGTCCGCTTGCCTCTGTCAGTGTTCCTGAAACGGCGGCTCCGATTAAGAGCAGCGCAAGAATCATTTCGCATGTTTGGCGAGTGGATGGCTTTGATAGCTTTTTACTTGAGAGTAGAATGAACACCCATGTGTAAAGAAGAGTAAGACCGGCGGCTGTTGTTAGATGCTCGTAGATGTGTTTGGACAAAAAGATTGCAAGTAAAATCGAGACAATTAATCCCGCAGCGGTTAAGATGATCGAGGACCATCTGACATGAGATGGTTCTTTTTGTTTAAAACAAGCAGGTGCATCTTGATGCTCCGACATTGTGCCAAGCAGAGTCGTAACCGCATATAGAGAGGCAACCAATGTAGAAAAACCGGCAATAATAAAAATGCCATTAAAGATATGAAGGAAAATCGACAAATGAAAAGGCTCTAATGATGTAATAAATGGACTGCTGTTCTCGTTAAAGGCCGTCACTGGTACAAGCAAGAGAGCAAGTCCGATCGAGAAGATATAAATGACTGCTAGAATGATCAGCATGACACGACCAGATTTTGCGGCGTCCTTCGGGTCTTTTAAATGAACCGCCATCAGCCCCATCACTTCAATTCCCCCGAATGCATAAAACGCATAAATCAATCCATTCCAAAGACCAAGAGGTCCAATAGGCATCCATTCGTGATCTTTGTTTGGCAGATGCAGGGACGGTTTATGATCTGTGAGAATACCGCATAGGACAAGGACAGCGAGGATCATAAACAGAAGGATCGCCCCTATCTTCAGCACCGCAAGGACGTTTTCCGTCTTCTGAAAAGAACAAAGGCCAATGATAATCACGAGCAGGGCAAGAGCCGAATAAATCGCAGAAAACACCCAAAGCGGAACGGATGGAAACCAGTGACGGGTAAAAAGAGAAATCGCCGTCAGTTGACTCCCCGTAATCAGCATTTCTGAAAACCAATACACCCACCCATTGCTAAAACCCGCCCAGCGCCCATACGCCTTACGAGCATAGGAACAGAACGACCCTTTGTCTGGGTTTTCGGCTGTCATCGCAGCCAAGTGTTTAAAGACCAGATATGTGCCGACCGCAGCAAGCAAAAATGAAATGCAGACGGAATAACCGGACTTTGTAATGGCGATGCTGGAACCAAGGAAGAAGCCAGTGCCAATTGTACAGCCGACTCCAATGAGAGAAAGCTGCCACCAAGATAAAGATTGTTCTTCTTTCAATGCATGTGCAACACCTTTCCAATTCAATAACATTAGCTTGTGACCCTCTCTTGTTTTTATACATGATCGGGAAGACGTTTTGGGCATACTGTCATGGAAAGGAGTGCATGTGATGAACGGGGAATACGTGATTTTATCAAAGGATGGTCAAGGCTTTCGTTTAGGAAAAGGCCAATGTATGCGAGTGGTTGATGTCGAAGGTCAGCAAGTAGCAGATGTGATGGCGTATCATGAGAAGGATTTTTATGAAAAATTTGATCAAGGCGCTACAATGGACAGCTTGTTCTCCTCCAAAGTGAAAAAGGGTGATAAGCTCTATTCTAATTTATATAAACCGATGTTTACGGTCATTGAAGATACAGTGGAATGTCATGATTTGTACATGCCTGCCTGCCGGCAAGAAATGTATCAGCTCTTATATGGCCGAACGCACTTAGAGGTCATGCATACATGCTACGATAATTTGCGGACAGCCTTTGAGCCGTTCGGTATTCCAAAGGAGGACATGTATTATCCTTTTAATGCTTTTATGAATACAGTCATTGATGAAAAAGGAAAGCTGTCAGTGGAGCTGCCAAAATCGCTGTCCGGTGACTACATTCGCCTCCGTGCGGAAATGGATCTCATTGTGGCGGTGTCCGCATGCCCGGCTGACATTGGCAAATGTAATGGTTCAAGCTGTACACCCATACGGGTGGAAATAGATTGAAAAAGGAAAGGCCATTCACAAACGACTTCGTCTCTTTCACTTGTAAATATTTGATCATTTATGAAAAAGGGGAACGTCTAAAAAATATCCTTTATCAAAACATGGTATAATTAAATTTCTAAAATCGTTATCAAATCAATCGAATTGAGAGTAAAACCTGTTCTCTTCATGTAGAGGATGCTTAGGAGGAAAAGTGTATGAGTTTGCAGAAAAAGATCAGCCAAGAGTTGCATGTGCAGCCCTCAATTGACCCAAAGCAAGAGATCGAAAAACGGGTTGGATTTCTAAAGGATTACTTGAAAAAGACCGGCGCAAAAGGATTCGTCCTCGGCATAAGCGGCGGGCAGGATTCGACACTTGCAGGTCGTCTCGCTCAGTTGGCTGTACAAGAGCTGCGTCAAGAAGGAAAGGAAGGTGCTGTCTTTATTGCGGTACGTCTACCGCATGGCGTGCAGCAGGATGAAGACGATGCTCAGCTGGCTCTATCATTTATTCAGCCGAACAAGTCATGGAAATATGATATTGCGCCTGCGGTGACTGCATTCAGTGATCAATATCAAAAGGAAGCAGGTGGCCCGTTGTCTGACTTTAATAAAGGGAATGTCAAAGCACGGATGCGAATGATCGCACAGTATGCCATCGGCGGACAGGAGGGCCTGCTTGTAATAGGTACAGATCATGCGGCAGAAGCAGTGACTGGCTTCTTTACAAAGTATGGTGATGGCGGTGCGGATGTCTTTCCGCTCACAGGTTTAACCAAACGCCAAGGCCGGAATCTGCTAGAAGCTCTTCAAGCACCGGAACGCCTGTATTTAAAGAAACCGACCGCCGACCTGCTGGATGACAACCCTCAGCAAACGGATGAAACAGAACTTGGTATTACGTACAATCAAATTGATGATTACTTAGAAGGAAAACCAGTTTCAGATCAAGCAGCAGAAGCGATTGAAAAACGCTATGTTCAATCAGAACATAAACGCCAAGTACCGGCTTCAATGTTTGATGACTGGTGGAAATAAGGAAATGACGGATACCTCTCCTATGATGGAAGGGTTTTTTATGTGAAATTTCAGATGAATGTGACAGGATGCACCGAACGTAAATCAAGAAGGGTGTGTCTGTCAATGTGGCTAGTAAGCTGCCAGTTGTGGTTGGCTTGCTTCTGACAAGTACCATTGTGTTGGCGAATTTCACCACGAGTATTCCGATCGTACTCGCCACTTTGTCCATTGCCTCCTTTGCGCAAGGATTGTCAAATATCTCATGGACCATGCTGTCTGAAGTGGCACCCAAAGAGATGGTTGGACTGGCTGGTGGTGTGCTTAATTTCTTTGGCAATTTTATCTGGGATCATCACACCGCTGATTATCGGGTTGATTGTATCAGCGACAGGCTCGTATAACGGCGGTATTTTATTTTTCATTCTTGTGGCCTTAGGAGGGTCGTTGTTTAAGAATACCTATCTTTTTTCAACCTATTTATCATATAATAGAAACATTATGTAGCATTCCTTGTCGTAAGGAGGACGTATCACGAACATGAAAATCAATAGAGAAATCCCTGTGAGACAGCGAAATATTGTCCTCATTGGCTTTATGGGAGTTGGAAAAACAACCATTGGGCAGCTGGTTGCCAAAAAGCTATATAGAGAGTTTATTGATGTGGATCAGGAAATTGAGAAAAAGTACAACATGACGATTCCAGAAATCTTTCAGCAAAAAGGAGAAGCGTTCTTCAGACAGGCTGAAAAGGATTATATCGTCTATTTATGTGAACATACACAGCTAAAGATCGTGTCTCTTGGAGGAGGTGCGTTCAAACAGGAAGAAATCAAACGCTCCTGTTTGAAGCATTGTACAGTTCTTTTCCTCGATCTATCTTGGGAGAATTGGAAACAGCGGCTTGATATTTTAATTGAAAACCGACCTGTTCTTCACAACCGGACGATTGATGAGATGAAAGAGCTGTTTGAAGAGCGTAGAGAAATTTATGCCCTTCATAACTCAAGAGTGGAAACAGATCATCTGGAGGCTGAAGAAGTCGCCAATTATATTGTGGACACACTCAAGATCGGCTGGGATTTATATTCAAAATAAAAAAGTCTATTCGTCGGGACTGACCCCCTAAGATGAGACAAATAAAAAACACCTTCAAGTTTGAAAACGGACCGTTGTGATCCGAAATAAAACAAGGAGGTGTTTTTTCTATGGGGACAAGAGTGAGTTATCCAGTTGAAGTCAAACAGAAGGCTGTAGAAATGAGATTGGCAGGTGTACCTATGAAAGAGATCATGCAGGAATTGAATATCAAGAATAAGACGCAGGTTCAGACATGGGTGAGGTGGCATAAGGCTGGGGATACACACAGGTTCGAACAGCCTGTTGGAAAACAATATATCTATGGAAAGGGTCCCGAGTACTCTTCCGAATTAGAGAGACTGCAGGCAGAAAATCGTTATCTGAGTCAACAGAATGAAGTTTTAAAAAAGTACAACGAATTGGAAAGGAAGTTGATAAGGAAACGTCAATC
>NZ_JBAWSW010000055.1:0-12994 GCF_037104745.1 Bacillus sp. FJAT-53060 | reverse complement strand
TTCGATAAAAAATTTGTTCAAATAAATCTGTATCGTGGAAGCGTCTCACATAATTTTTACCGAAGGTAGAAAAGTGCGGAATTTTCTCAGAAAACCCATACCCAATAAACCAACGATAAGCAACATTGGTTTCGATTTCTTTTATGGTTTGACGCATTGAGCGAATGCCAAATAGATATTGGATCAAAACCATTTTAATGAGAACAACGGGATCCACACTTGGTCTACCGTTGTCAGAACTATAATGATCTTCAGGCACTAATTCATCTAAAGCCACTACTTCTAATTGATTTCTTCTCTCTTCTTCACGTTTCGATAACATGTTCATCCCCCGCAGAATTGTGTTATTACCCTTATTATACAAAAAAGCTTGTAGACTTTGTCTACAAGCTGAGACATTCTATAACAGAATGTCTTAAGATTTTTTTATTTTGCTTCTAGCCTTCTAATTCTTTCGTTTAAATCAGGGTGTGTCGAGAAAAGAGAAGCTTTTCTTTTACCACTGATTTTTAGTGTAGCGACCGCTGTTTGATCATCATCTTTAATTCTTGACGTATATGCCTCAAGAGAACGGAGCGCATGAATCATTTTGTCTTTTCCTGCAAGGTCAGCACCGCCGCTGTCTGCATGGAATTCACGATGTCTAGAATATGCAAAGACGACAAGGCTTCCTAGGATAGAGAAAATGATTTGGAAGACAATCACTGCGATAAAGTGAACAATCGGTACAAGCTCTTCACGTGAAACGAATCGACTTGCAATCCATGCTGCAATTCTTGAAAGGAAAACAACAAACGTGTTGACAATTCCTTGTAGTAACGTCATTGTCACCATGTCACCGTTCGCAACGTGAGCGACTTCGTGGGCAATAACACCTTCAACGGCTGCATCATCCATTTCATTCAGCAATCCAGTGGAAACGGCCACAAGTGACCTTCTCTTAGAAGGACCTGTCGCAAAAGCATTGACTTCAGATGATTGATACATACCAACCTCAGGCATTTTAGAAAGGCCTGCTGCTCTTGATAATCTATGAACGCGGTCAACAAGCTGCTGCTCATCATATGTTAACGTATCCTTTTCAGGGTTTAACACACGCACACCCATCATCATTTTTGCCATCCATCGAGACATCGCTAATGACATAAACGAGCCAACAAAACCAACAACTGCACTGAATACTAGAAGATAACCTACGTTAAGTCTACCGTCTGCTCCTATATAAGAACCAACACCAGTTGCTGCACTAATAACCGATAGTACAATCCCAATCGTAGTGATAACAAGAATGTTCGTTAATATAAACAGAAAAATTCTTTTACCCATACATAACCTCCGCTGTCATATTAAGTTCAAATGAACTTATTAATAAAATTATAAAAATAAACGTCTCAAATTGCAAGGAGAAAGGAATCGTTTCCTATGTTCATCATAACGGTATAAATCCCGTCACTTCAATGTTTACGCCATTTGCTATAGAAGAAAAGTGAACAAATTGTGACACGATATACCTACTTTTAGTTAATTTTGCATTTTTATCAAAAAGAGATTATGATGTTGAATTAGATCAATAATCACGTTTTTGACGTACAATGAGGTGGAACATGGTTACTTTTAAATTAACGAGAATGGACATGACGAGACTTCTGTATTCTCTAAAAGGAAAGGGAGATCTGACTCCGCTTCAGCTTTTGAATGTATCTGTAAAAAACGACAAGCAGCATGAATATGACGAACTAAAAATTCCTTCGTTTTTTGAGAGGCTTGAACGGCGGAAGCAAAAATCAGAGCACGGGCTCTCCACAAATGAAATAGTTGAACTAGGGAATCTGTGCGAGCTGACTTCTCTAAAATCGACTGCAATTCAAAACTGGATCAAACGAGACATTAAAGATATGATTGGCCATCCAGAGCTTGGAAAGAAGTACTCGATTGAGCAGGTCGTTATTTTATTAATCGTTAGGGATTTAAAATCTGTTTTTGACTTTGATGCCATCCGTACGATCTTATCTGCCTTATTTAACACGATTACAGATCGAACAGATGATATTATCAGTCCACTGCGATTTTATGAAGCATATGCGCATGTCCTTGATTTTATTTATCATCATACACATTTTCCGCTAAAGGAAGCGAATTTACGGGAAATAACAGAGGAGCAGACAGATAAGCTTCGTGAGGAGTTTTCAGAATTGGCAGAGCATCAATGGCATTTAATCAAAGGCATAATCAATTCTACAGTCTTCTCAGTTTTCACTTCTCATTTACAAAGTACAGCACAGGAAATGATGTTTAATACGCTACAGCATAATGGCTAAGAGCCGAGGTGATGAGTTCACCTCTTTTTTTGGGCAGCAATTGCCTGCATAATTGTAGGCAAGTTTTTTCAAAATAAGAAGGCATCACAAACATGAGGTGAAAGGAGGAATCGTACAATGGCAAATCGAAATCAACTTCTTGTTCCTGGAGTAGAACAAGCATTGGAACAGTTTAAATACGAGATCGCACAAGAATTTGGCGTGACTCTCGGTTCAGATACAGTCGCACGTGCAAACGGTTCTGTTGGCGGCGAGATCACAAAAAGACTCGTACAACAGGCTCAATCACAAATGGGTAATGAATCTAAATAAATACATGGTGAAATACGCCGGATCTATTCTGGCGTTTTTTTATTGTTCATATGTGTGTTCTTTTCGGCTCTCACGATAAGAGAACGCGCATCCTTTCCATTTTGCTTGACGTCATCTCTTTAACATTCACCGACGGACGTTTCTGACTACTGGCGTTTTTCTTTACTCCTTGTCTGCATCACCAAGATTTGTGTCGTTTTCATCAGGGTAAGACGAGTGATTTTTTTTTTGCTCTTTATTAAAAGAGTGATCCTTCTCTTCCTTTCCCTTTTTGTCCTTGTTTTCATCATCAGGTTTTGTTTGGTGAGGATTTTGAACAGATCCTTGTTCTTCCCTCTCTACTTCTTCTTTGTCTTCGCCTTCAGGAGCCTCTTTACCTGGCTGCATCTCATCGCTATCGTCTGTCTTTATTTCTTCTTGTTCGTCTTTGTCTGCTTGATCTTTATCATCTTTCTTAGGCTCTTCTTTGACAGCCTCATCATCTGCTGGTGCGTCCTTATTCATGTCCTCTTGTTCTTTGTCTTGCATTTCTTGATTTCTAATATATGTTCCTGTTGAGATGCCTGCCCTTTGTGCTTTTTCTCTTGTTTCCAGGTCACCTTCCACCGTTTCTAACTTGTAATTGCGCTTTTGATATTCACCAGAAATGGTGTCTATTTTGTTTTTTACGTTTGTTTTATATGTATGGTCCTGCTTGTTTTCATAAACAGTTGAAATATAAATTCTTTTAGAGTGATTTACATATCCTTTTTTATCACAATCATCTATAATTCCCTGCACGACTTTGGTCATGTCGTTTTTTTCTAAATCCTTCATACTGGCCAATACTTGTTTCGCATCTTGATTCAGCGGTGTAACACCGATCACTTGATAATTGTGATCCAGTTTCAGCTCAAAGCTAGGGTTAATGTCGATCGTCATATACGCATATGCTTTTTGATTTAAGAAAGATGGCATTATAGTGAAAATCACGACAATAATAGCTGCGATGGATAGAATTCCTGCATTTAACGGACGTAAACGGAGCAGGTCAAAAAAACCGGCTCTTTTTCTTTCGAGACGTGATTCATACGGAAATGTCACTTCTTGACCAATTTCATAGTCTTGCTGTTCATACTTTGTCCGCAGAAATTGTCCATCAGGGGTCAGCAGTGTGACATATTTTTTGTTTTTCTCTACTATAATGCCTCTTCTCATGAATTAAGCACCCCTTTAAGGTAATCTTTCAAATACACATAATCACCTGTCATAATGATCGCCATCGCTATGATATATTTTCTATTTCTCTCAATCGTTTTGCGGCTGACTACCACTAGCTTTTCTAGCTGTTTAACTGGTAATTGTTTTTTCTGAAATAAAATGGTTCTTAGCTCATCGTGCTCAACGAGCGTATACGCCACCTTAATTGCATTTTGTCTCGCATCTGCATGCTTTGGTGAATGCTCAAGCAACTCTTGAAACGTGAGACCGTATACTTTTAATCGTTGTTTAAAATGTTCAATCTCTTCTCTTCTATGTTCTTGTTCAACTAATCGTCTGTATTCATTTGCAGAAAGCTCTGCTTCAATCATGCTTTGAGAGTATTCGCCATTCTCAATTTCTTGAGGGTCTATTTGAACCGTTGGCACATTTCTCGCTTCTTTTCGAATAAAGTCGATCACTTTTCTTTTAATAATTAACTCCGCAAATGCAAGAAGTGAATTCCCTTTTTCGGAAGAGTATTTTTCTATCGCTTCATTAAAGGCCATTAAACCTATACTGAATTCATCATCTTTTTCATCTATATATCGTTTACAAACGGATGAAACCGTCTTAGCGACAAATGGTTTGTATTGCTCAATTAATGCATTTTGCAGCTCGATATCACCTTGTTGGATACTGATAGACGACTGCTCTAATGTTTGATTTTTCTTTCCTTTTTTAAACAAAAGGCTAAGCAATGGTTTCACCTCAGTTCTCCCTATATTACTCATTTATGATATCTAATTTATGAGAGAAGCGCAAAGGAAGAGATGAGGAATTCATTTCCTATTACTCCATTATGACACATATTTCTTTATCTACTTTACAACGTTTCGTCTAAAAATAAAGAAATAAGGGGGTATCTCACCCTTTTTTGTAATATCCGTGTTATGAAAATGAAATGATATTTCTTTCAAAAAACCTATTCTATAGGTGTACCTCCTGTTTTTCCTCGTTTTCTTGCCCATCTTTTCTTGATGGACTTGATAAAAACCACCCAAAAGCTACAATTGTGAGAAGCACCGCCCAGAAAATGACTTTCCATAATGTTGAATGAATGAAATGTGAAGACACTATCCCAATGGCTGGATGAGACAGTGTATAGAGCATGAGCTTCACGCCAACCCATCCGACAATGACAAATGCTGCTGTTTCTAGACTTGGTCTTGTTTTCAATAGCTTCACAAATACAGTCGCAGCAAATCGCATGATGACAAGACCGGTGATACCGCCTAAAAGAATGACGATAAACTGCCCGCCATCAAGTCCACCGATTTGCGGGAGATTTGTTTTCGGTAGTGTAACAGCTAAAGCAACGGCTGCTAATATGGAGTCTACTGCAAAAGCAATGTCCGCAAGCTCAACTTTTACAACTGTTGCCCAAAAGCCACTTTGTTTCATGTTCGTATCTGTTTCCTTTTTCTTAAATACATGAGATTTCAACACATGGTGAATGGAAATATAAAGAAGATATATTGCGCCAATTGCTTGAACTTGCCACACATCCACTAAAAATGAAATTAAAAACAGAGAAACAAATCGCATGATAAACGCACCGGCAAGTCCGTAAAACAATGCTTTTTTTCTTTGCTTTTCAGGAAGGTGTTTGACCATCACAGCCATGACTAACGCATTATCAGCTGCTAGAATCCCTTCTAATCCAATCAACACGAGAAGAACCCACCCGTACTCTAAAATAATTGCTGCATCCATCATCATTCCTCCTTGTTTGTTTTTATTGTCCCACAATAGACAAAGGCTTATGAATGCAAAAAAGACCTTTGCCTATAATGGCAAAGGTCTTGCTAGACATGTGATATGTAGATCATGCCAACAAAGCCGATGGAACGTAAGTCCATGTAATGACGACTTTGTTTCCGGTAAAACCGGACGCTACTCCCCTTTGGTGGGATTTAAGACTATTTAGATTAGTTATATCATAATCAATAGACACTGGATTGTCAACATGTTCCTGTCATTGCAATACAGTCATTAGGCTGTTGGCGTTTCTGTTTTTCTCTTTCTTCGCTTTAACCATACGTAAAGGATAAACAATAAAACAACACCAATCCCAATCGGTAAAAGATATTGATCTAAAATAGTGCCTACCTCTTTCCAGTTCTCACCAAGCATAAACCCAAGGTACACATACACAAACGTAATCGGTGTAATAGCCAAAAACGTATACAGGCAAAATACCCACACATTCATCTTTGCAATACCGCACGGGATAGAAATCAAGGTTCTGACCCCTGGAATAAACCGGCCGCTAAATGCGACAAAACCGCCATGCCTTTCAAAGAATGCATCGGATTTGTCAAGTGATTCAGGCTTTACAAAAAAGTATTTCCCGTACTTATTTAAAAAGGGTCTGCCGCCGTAACGCCCTAGCCAGTACAAGGTCAAGGGGCCAACCACACCGCCAATTGATCCGGCAGCCACAACACCGATGAAGGCCATGTCCCCTTCTGAGACCCAGTAGCCGGCGAGTGGCAAAATCACTTCAGCAGGAACAAATTCAATGCACAAGGCGAGGAAGATGCCAAAGTACGACAAATTCTTAAAGGCATCAGCTAAAGAAATAATAAAATCTTCGATGTTTATCAATCCCTTTTCACATATAATCAGTTTGACAGACCCTATCGCTTTTAGAACCATGCCATATATTAAACGGATAAAACGTCAGAAATGATTCACTTTTCATCGTTTTTTTCACATTAAATTCGATTTTACTATAAAAGATAGGGAAAAAATGATGATTGTTCTTTTTAGTGAAGGAAAAGTGAACAGAAGACGCATTTGAGCCGATAAAAGAAGTATATGTCTGTTTTAGGATATAATAGGAGGTTTTTTCACATGACACATTTAGCAGGAAACTACAACGGATGGCTTGTCCTTCTGTCGGTCGCTGTCGCCGCTGTCACCTCCTACTCAGCTCTTCGTTTAGCTAGCCGAGTGATTCAGTCAAGCGGTGCAAAGAAAAAGGTATGGCTGATCATTGGTGCAATGATCATGGGCATGGGAATATGGTCGATGCATTTTATTGCCATGATGGCATACCACATGCGTTCTGGCATCACATATGAAGCGCCCTTACTGGTTTTATCGATTTTTGCATCTTTTAGCGGTTCTTTGATCGCTTTTTCAATGTGCATCCAGCAGAAGCTCTCAACAAGACGACTGCTGATTAGTTCGATCACCATGGGATCGGCTATTTGCAGCATGCAATATCTCGGAATGGAATCAATGGCCAATGTCACAATTAGCTATGATCCATCCCTCTTTTTTCTTTCGTTTTTCATTGCTGCGCTAGCTTCTTTCTTTTCATTAAACCTTTTTTTTCGGCTCCATCGGTCTGAGAAAAGACAGAAGGATCATCTATTTAAGTTAGCTGGAGCACTTATAATGGGCGGTGGTATTGCTGGGATCTATTATACCGGAATGGCTGCTTCTACGATGTTTTTTTATTCTGAGGGGCAGGCTGCAGCGGATGGTTTTCTTGAAATGTCGCCATTCCGTCTGTCTATTTTTATTGTCTTGATGACTCTCATTGTCCAAACGCTCATGATCTTTGGTGCCTATATTGATTACCGAATCATGAAGCAGTCAGATAAGCGAAAGGAAAATGAGCAGCGGTTCCAATCGCTCATTAAACATAATATAGATGGCATTATCGTGTTATCTGTTGATCGAAAGGTTATTTCTGCTAATGACACAGGTAAACAAATCTTAAAGATGTGCAATTCTTGGATCGGTGATGATATCAGCCAATATGTGATGCCTACTGAAATGTGGGAAAAATTTATTTATCACTCAAAAAAGACCCTCACACGAGAAGCAGAACTGAAAGTAGCTGATCGTTTCTATTATTATCATGTCACATACATACCTGTTCACGTCAACGGAATAATTGACAGCATCTATGTTGTTTTAAAGGATTTAACGAAGCAGCGGATTGCTGAGAAAGAAATTTATGTGATGGCGCATTATGATCCATTAACTGAACTTCCTAATCGACGACACGGTATCAATCATTTAAATAATGTTCTTTCTACTCAAGAGGAGACAAGGACATCCACGGCGGTTCTTTTTCTTGATCTGAATCGTTTTAAAATCATTAATGATGCATTAGGTCATAACATAGGTGACTTGCTACTCAAAGCCGCCGCAAACAGACTGACACAATGTTTACCGGACAATGGCTTTATTGCAAGACTTGGCGGAGATGAGTTTTTAATGATCTTCCCTCAGATGGAGCACGGTACACATAAAATTGAGCAACTTTCTAAAAATATCATCCGTCAATTTGAACGTCCTTTTTTCATTCAAAACCATCAGCTTATGACGTCCATTAGTATCGGAATCGCCATCTCTCCGCAAAATGGCAAAGATAGCATGGAACTGATGAGAAAAGCCGATATGGCGATGTATTTATCTAAAAAACATAAGCAAAGCCGTTATGAGTTTTTTACTGAATCAATGGAAACATCTAGTGAGGACAGATTAAATCGAGAGCTGGAATTAAGAGATGCGATTCAAAGAGAAGAGTTTGTGCTTCACTATCAGCCGCAAGTCAGTGCCAAAACTAGAAAAATGACAGGGGCTGAAGCCCTTTTAAGAATGAAAACACCAGACGGTTCTTTAAAATCACCCGAGGCTTTTATTGAAATAGCTGAGGAATCAGGTCTCATCATTGATATTGGCAGATGGGTCATTGATACCGCATGTAAGCAGGCAAAAATTTGGTATGACAATGGTTTAACGATCGCTGTCGCCGTTAATTTATCTGCTAAACAGTTTAACTCTGAAGACTTAATTGATTTGATCAAACTGACATTAAAAAAGTACGATCTCAAACCGTCACTTCTGGAACTTGAAGTAACAGAAAGTATGACAATGGACAACATCAAGCAATCAAAACAAGTGTTAACGTCGCTGAAACAGCTTGGCGTTCGCATTAGTATCGATGATTTCGGAACAGGTCATAGCTCCTTAAGCTATTTAAAAGATTTGCCCATTCATCGACTGAAGATTGATAAATCCTTCATTGAAGATATCCTAAGTGATTCAAAGTCTGAGCAAATTACTGGCGCCATTATAGCGATGGGGCATCAATTATCTCTCGAAGTCATCGCAGAAGGCGTTGAAACCTTTGCACAGGCGCAACTGTTATCTGCGCAAGGC
This sequence comes from Bacillus sp. FJAT-53060, assembly GCF_037104745.1. Taxonomy (NCBI): domain Bacteria; kingdom Bacillati; phylum Bacillota; class Bacilli; order Caryophanales; family Bacillaceae; genus Bacillus; species Bacillus sp. FJAT-53060. The sequence goes on along the minus strand of NZ_JBAWSW010000055.1, from coordinate 3,938 downwards.
TGTGACGATTTACAAGGATTTTATTATGCAAAGCCACTTCCAGCAATCGATATTGAAAAGTTTATCGCGTATCCAGCAAATCAGCTGGGCACATAAAAAAGGTGCCAACCATGGCACCTTTTCGTTTTATCTAAATAATAAATGTTGACTGTGAATACCTGCTTTTTTCAGTAGACTAATCAATTGTTCCTGTTCTTCACGTGTCAGACCAGAAAATGCCCTCGCAATACGAAGAGAATGGATCGGGTAAATCTTATCAAGATAACTGCGCCCTTTATCCGTTAAATGGGCATAAACCGACCGTTTATCCTTCGGGTCCTGTTCTCTTTCAATGAAACCATTTCGTTCTAACTTGTCAATTACGTACGTGACATTCCCGCTGACAAGCAGGAGTCTTGAGCCGATTTGCTGAAGCTTTTGAGCACCCCTCGTATACAGCAATTCAAGAACGGCAAATTCAGTTGGATTAAATCCATGCTCCTTGCTGTCTCTAATACTGTGTTCTGAAACGCTTTTAAATGCTCTTGCAAAAACCTTGTAAAGCGTCATTGAACGTTCTACTTCTTCTTCATTAAACGATAGTCTCATCACATATCTACCTCTTATAATATTTTTTTAACTTCAAGGCTTTCTTGCGGTGCAGTTGGAGCCTTTCGTAAAAAATAGAAGTACATTTTGAAAACCCTTTCAACCACATAAGTGACTCCATTCGTGTTATGTATAAGATTTCGATATAAACTTTTAAAATCCTTCTTATTTTTCACAATTATCTTGAAAAAAAGCTTTTTTAGCAAACCATCAAGTTGTGACATACTTTAACATAATATGTAAATAATCTATGTTTTCTTGCGATAAATTCGTCAAACTTCTACAAAATTCAATATTGCTATAATATTAAACACGCAAAAAAGAACCCTTCATGGGACGGGTGCACATTTCAAGGGATTTTTACAAATAGCGCTCTGTTTTGTTGAAAAAGAAATGATGCTCTTTTTTTAAGTCACTAATTGTCATGTCCTTGGTCGCATTAGGGCTATAAACGCCTAATGAATAAACTTTAATATACGCCGCACCGAATATCCCCTTCTATACATTGTGAGGATCGGGTGGGGTGAGTATATGACGCAGGAAGATGTATCTTAACAGGCATTAAAAAGCGGACAATTAAAAAATGCTGGAAGGACAGATCAACGCACACTTCCGGTACAAAAAATCGTTAACCCAAAAAAGAATCGCTCTTTTGAACGATTCTTTTTATTTAGAAGAAGCTTTAGTTCCTTAGACAACTCCTACAAAGTCTATGAGTACGCCTCTTTCAGCATCTTCTTTTACCCGAAGGGCAAGCGCCTTTTTCTTGCCAGTTTGAGCATCATTATAATTCGCACGAAAGACATGAATGCTTGCTTCTTCCAATTGAAAATCTTGATAGGAAAGCTCCTCAATGCCCCATTCTTTTTTCAATTTGAGAATATCATCCGGGCTTGGGACCGCACCTTCGACATAGATGTTCTCCATATTTCTTTTATTTCCTTCAGCAATGGCTTCGAGCATATGCTCCGCAGCCACAAGCCTTCTGTCTTTCCCCTCGTCTTCCCTTTGACATGCACCAAGTAAAAGAATACACATCAAAATGAATAAGAACTTCTTCATGTTTCTCTCCCACCTTCTCCTTAAAATGTAAAGGATGGAAGCGCTATATGCAATCTTTATTCAAAAAAGACTGTAAAACGACACGCTCCACAGTCTTCTTGTTACACGAGTGCATGAAGGAACGCTGTGGCAATTCCAAAATAGATGAGCAGTGATAAAATATCATTTAATGTTGTAATTAGCGGCCCAGAGGCAATAGCTGGGTCCGCATTTAATCTGTGTAAAATAATGGGCACGACAGTACCTGCCATTGTGCCAATAATAAGTGTCGCAAGGAGTGAGGAACCGACAACAAAACCTAAAATCATATTGCCCTGCCACACCATCGCAACGACTGTAATAATGATTGAACAGACAATCCCAATGTAAATACTTGTTCTCAGTTCTCTAAAAATAAGGCGCATAATGGTTTTTTTCGTTAATTCTTCTTTGGAAAGTCCTCTAATGACGACAGCAAGAGACTGTGTACCAGTATTCCCTGTCATACCTGCAATCATCGGCATGAAGAAAGCAAGAGCGACGACTTGCTGAAGGGTATCTTCAAAATAATTTAAAATACTGCCTGAAATCAGCCCGATGAATAATAGCAAAATCAACCACGGAAGACGGCGGTATGCCGCAACAAATGCCGGCGTGTCAAACGTAATATCTTTACCAGAGGCAGCAAATTTCTCATAGTCTTCTCCCGCCTCTTGAATGACGACATCAATGATATCATCGACTGTGACAATTCCGACAAGGACATTATTTTCTTCCACGACAGGAATGGCGAGGAAATCATAGCGTTCAATCAGCTTTGCAATTTCTTCCTGGTCTTGAAATGCTCCAACGGCAATAACTCTTGTAAACATGAGATCCTGCACCTTTTCATCCTGTTCGCCTAAAATAAGATCTCGGTATGAGAGGACCCCTACAAGCTGTTTTTGATCATTAATTACATATAAGTAGTTGATGGATTCCGCAATTTCAGCAAAGCTTTTCAGCTTAACGACAGCATCCTGCACCGTATAATGCTGAGGAATCCATACGTACCGGTTGGTCATGATCCGGCCTGCTGTCTCAGCAGGGTAATTCATCAGAAGCTGAACGGCCTTTGATTCCTCTGCTTCCATGTTTGATAATAGCTGATCTTTTAGCTCATCATCCATTTCATCAAACAAGTTGGCTAAGTCATCGTTATCCATTTTGTTTGTGACAAAGGTGGCTTTGTCTTTTCCTACTTTTTCAAGAATGATCTCTTGATATTCCCGCTCAAGCTCCCCCATCATTTCCGTCACATCATCGACTGTTAAAAAACTGAGAAAACGCCCTCGGTGTTTTTCTGGAAGCTCTTTAAATAAATAGGCCATATCATACGGCTGAAGCTCTCCCATAATGTTTTTAAATTCTTGGCGTTTGCTATCTCTTAATAAAATAATGATTTTTAAAATGAGTTCATCGTACGTAATGTTCTGTATCATCGCTGTTACCTCCTCAAAGTCAGGAGATATCCGAATCCCTTAGAATGTGCAGGGGTCAGGATCTCCTCTATCTGATGTCTCAATCTGATCTTTTGACATACTCTCTATGTGTCTCGAATCTGGATGATCCATCCCCACACCTCCTTTTCTCATAAAAAAGCACCTTCAACCGAATGAAGGTGCTTTGTAAGCATGACAAAATAAACACTTGCTCCTTCAATCGTAGAGCTTTAGCACTGTATGGCATAGGATAAATCCAGCTGCATTAAAAATCACCTTATGTCGATGATTTCTGTTGACCCATTGGCGTCTTTGGACATTTTTGGGCAGCAACTTATCTCCATACAGGAGCCTCACCTAACGAAGTCTCAACACAATGAGATTACAGAAAAAACGGAATGATGTCAATAAGCAAGATGCCAAGTTAACTCATGTATTCGCTTATTTTTAAAGAAAGAGCGAAAGATAGTCGACCATCGCCCTCTCATGCTTTCTATTCCTCTTCCGGCTGGATCATATCCTCTTGGGAGAGGAGATGAAAGGAATCATGCAAAAACAAAGCATACCCTTCTCCATCAGGATGCGGAACATATTCCGCATGGTCCATCGTCTGTTCTTCTTCTTTTTTCTTCATATTCTCTCGCCTCCTTTCCATTAGTTTGTCCCAATGAAAAAACCTTACACATGAATGTGTAAGGTTACAGCTTGTAGACAAAGTCTACAAGCTTTTTTGTATAATAAGGGTAATAACACAATTCTGCGGGGGATGAACATGTTATCGAAACGTGAAGAAGAGAGAAGAAATCAATTAGAAGTAGTGGCTTTAGA
>NZ_JBAWSW010000054.1:0-13720 GCF_037104745.1 Bacillus sp. FJAT-53060 | reverse complement strand
AATTCTTTAGAATAGTGTTGAAATTGTTGTCCCTTTCTAGCCATAAAAAATCCCCTCCAAGTATAGTGTAACAGCCAAGATATGTTCTTGGGCTTTTTACACTGTCTACTTAGAGGGGATAATATCAGCTGGCGGCTTTTTACTTTTGTCGATGTCGATGACGTTTTTTTAGCATCATTAAAAAACCAAACGGTAGAACACCAAATAAACGCTGTGAAAATGGCAATTTTGTCATCATTTTTTCTTGTTTATGCTCTTTCCGTTCGTCACGTGGTGTATTCATATATTTAATGATTTCCTGTGTCATATATTTTACATAGTCATTTGTTTTCAATGAACACTCACCTCTTCTTGCTTAAAGTGTTACCAAGAAGAGCATGATTTTATACACTGGCTACTCGGGAAATGTCCATTTGATGATTTCACCTGTCTTCCAATCCATCACCAGTTCCCGCTCATCAGCTAAACCATCCTTTGTTTTCACCTTGATTAAAATGCAGACAAGCTTTTTCTTTTGATCGCAACCGATCTGTTTCAGTGTCACACGGCCCTCTTCGGTGTCAACATGGGCTTTTTTCTGCTGATCACAAATACGATTTAATTTGCTTGCAGCTTCACTTACACCAATTCTAAACAACTGCTGTTTTTTATAAAAAGAAATCGTAAGCTCTGTACTTTTTAATTCTTTTTGAAGCCCGATCGACATTGACCCTAGGATCAACAGAAATAATAGAATTGTAGCAAGTACGTGCGGATAGATAAATCCTTTTTCACTTTTCACGTTTTAGGAACCACTCCTTTATAGGTAAAAAAAACGGCTTCATACACCTTACCAGATACATCTGTGACTTCGAGTATTGTTGTTTGCTGAGCCGTTCTTACACGAAATTGTTTTACCTTTTGCAATAAAGGAAGATGCCCTGCCTGATCCATTCGTTTCCGCAGTATCTCTTGATATGGCTCAATTGTTACCACTCGTCCTTGATCGGAGATATACTCTAACGCTTTTCCTTTTTTCACAGCTCCAACAGCCACTGCACGATTTAATTCTTCCTCTAATTGCAATACCGTTTGCTTCCATTCCATATGTGAAAATTGGTTGATTTCTTCAAATGGATGAGCTTTCTCAGCAACAGAAAAGATCAGCACACAGCCAAAACAAAGGATGAGATATAGCTGCATTTGCCACAGCGCTTGAACAAGTGTAAAACCCTGTTCATCGCTTAAAATAACGGAAGCAAATGGTCTGCTTTTTTTGTACTTTGTATGATACACATCCCTTCTGTTGACTCCAATTGAGTTCATATGTGACCTCGCCTCGTTTCTTATTGACGGTTTGCTTTTTACCTTCTATGAAAGCTTCGTTCATATGTTCATGTAAAACTTGGTAAGCTTCAAGTTTTGCTCTTAATTCTTTTTTCCCTATAATTAGTTTTTCATAGGTTGGCATGAGCACAAGAGCTGCAAATAGGAAGATATGGCTTGCAAAAAGCATCTCAATCGTACTAAACCCTCTACTGTTTCTGAACATTGATCCGACCGCTCCCTAAATAGATCGTGAGTTTATATGTTTGACTACCAAATTGAATAATAAGAGACCCACCACTGCTTGGATGTCCGTTTACATTAAAATGGATACCCTGTGAAAATGTAGAATGCTTGATGAAGCCTTTTGTGTGCTGATTAGAAGCAATCACCTTATCACCATTTTGATCGATTACTTCATAGGATACATGTTGCGGATGAATCTCAACCTTCACTCGGGTTTTTTTTATAAAGGCCGTATAAGAAGCAAATTGTAGATCCTGTTTGATGATGTTCACTTGTTTTTTTGCTTCAGCACTTTCTAAAATGTTTGGAACTTTTTCTCCTACAATCGATAAAAGGATAGATAAAACAAGTAAGATCATAAGCTGCTCAATGAGCGTAAATCCCTTCTCATGTGTCATCAATTTATTCATTCTTCACATCGCCATTTTGAATGACAATGGCTTTTCCATTAGGACAAGTTAACCCCTTTTTCACATAGCCTTCTTTTTCTAATTCAGCTAATGATGGCGTCTTTCCGTCATGCTCTAATTCATATGCCATCACCTGTGTACTTACCATTGATTTCAGCCCTTCACAACCCTTTGCTTGAATGCTTTGGTGGTGGCGTGTGATATTTGGAATGGTAATCAATAAAAGAATTGAAATCACGAGCATGACAATTAACATTTCTAACAGCGTAAATCCTTTATCATTCATACATCTGTCCTCCTTCTCACACTTGTTCCATTAGTTGATACATTGGTAAAAGAATAGATAGATACACAATTAGTATGAGGAAAGCTGTCAAACCATATATGGCTGGCTGCAGCCATGAAACCCATTTCTCAATTTTTAACTCTGCATTCTCTAATAAAAATTGACTATAAGTGTACATTTCTCTTGCAAGCATCCCGCTTGCTTCCCCATGCTTGATCACAGCTGCAAAATGTCTTTCAAAAAAAGGAGACCCGCTTACTTGATGTTCCATGGTTTCTCCATTTCTTAAATCTCTAATCATCTGTTCAGATATTTCTTGAAGAAAGGGTAAATAGCTTTGCTGTTTAAAAGCTTGCAAACTTTCGTAAATTGATAATCCAGCTTGTAGAAGTCCGCTTAGCTGAAGAGAAAAAAGATAAGTATGCATCAGTTGCATCCCTTTATATAACATCGGCAGCCTGCTTATGACTCTCAGTTTCTCAAGGGTCGATTTTTTCTTAAAAAAGACATAATAATATCCAGTCAGACAGATACACATACAGGCTATGATGAGCAGGAAAGCATATAGAAATTGAAAGAGTCCAAACATCCCTTGGATCAGCCATGACATGCGGGAATCCATCGATGAGTACAATAGAGAAAATTGAGGGATGATCATCTGCTGAACAAGTATCAGCACAACCAAGACCGTAAAGATGAGGAAAATCGGGTAACGTAACATGCGTTTGAACGTGTCTAACTGAAGGACTTTTTTCTCTAAAAAACGTGAGCTTTGTTCAAGAGCGCGTGCTAGGCTGCCATGCTTCTCTGAAAAACAGAGAATAGCGATGACTTCTCGCTGAAAATGGAGTCTCTCCAATACAACATAAAAAGGCTCCCCTTCAAGCAACAACTGAATGCCTGACGTTAATAGCATCTGTTGTTTCTTCGTTAACTGGATATTCACCATCGTTAATGCATCAATCAATGTATATCCAGCCTGAATCAATTGAGAAAGTTTTGATAGAAATTCAGCTTGATCCTTTCGAGACCATGCTTTAGAGGTTCGCTTCTTCATAAACCCAGCGATGATATGTGTTTTTCGATAAATAGCCTAGTGCCACTCCTTTACGAATTAATCTTTGCAGTGTTTCATATGACGAGTGAGCGTATTCTCCTTTGGCCTCCTTGATACACTCATCAAGCTTCTTTCCATAAAGCAATTCAAATACATTTGTTCGTCTGATCGGTCGATTTAATTTGCAGTAAAGCTGACATGTTTCCCCGCAAAAAGGACACGTCAGTTCAATTAATCGCTGTGCAGCAATTGCGACCATTGTTTGTTCAAGTTCATTCATCGTCACACCAAATTCAATCATTCGGTAAAGGGCACCTTTTGCATTTTTAGCATGCAGTGTACTCATGACCAAATGGCCCGTCAGTGCTGCTCTAATTGCCGTTTTTGCTGTTTCAGCATCTCTTATTTCCCCTAGCACAATCATATCTGGATCATGTCTTAAAATGGCGCGTAAACCAGCTGCATACGTGATGCCTGCTTTTTCATTTACTTGAACTTGTAGCACCTCTTCATTTCTTGTTTCCACAGGGTCTTCAAGTGTAATAATATTTCGATTAAAATGATTTTTTGCAAACTGTATCAATGAATAAAGTGTTGTTGTTTTCCCTGAATTTGTTGGGCCTGTAAATAAAATGAGTCCGTGTGAATGATTGAGAAATGATAATAATCTGGCTGAAGCTTTCGGGAATAACGACAGATATTTTGTTTTTGGCACATGATCCTGTGGTAACATCCTAATCACCAAACTTTCATCATTCACAGTTGGTAATGTAGACATCCGCACAAACACTCGGCCGGTTCTTAGCATAAAAGCCAATGACCCGTTTTGTGGTCTCCTTTTTTCACCGATATCCATGGAGGATAAAAATTTAAAATGAGCAATTAACCTCTCCCCTGTCTTTTTATCAATCTTTCGCTGTTGAATTAAATCTGAGTCTACCCGGAAAGAAACCAAAGCTTCCTTCTCTCTCGGGACAATATGCAAATCAGAAGCCCTCATGTGGCATGCTTCTTCTAGTAGCTCTTGTCCTAAATATTCAATATCATACAACTGGCTCACTCCTTTCTCTGACCATATTGTAAGATGGAGAAACCTGACTGACAAAAGCGTATTTGATGCTTTTAATGCCTGAAAAAGCGTTAAAATCATCAACACATGATGTATTTCAATGAATGTAACAAAAGATCATATCAAAAAACTTGACTTTTACAAGTACAGGTTTTTTCATCATGTTGCTTCTTGCTGCTGCTATTCAAAGATACGGAATCCTCTTTTTTCTAAAGCTTTTGCAAGGCTATGTTCCGTATTTACTTTTGAGAAATCAAGGCCTAGTTTCACAACAGTATGCCTGAAATAATGGTCTCAATTCCTAGAATCTTCTCCATCTGAATACCATTGTATCAATGACTGGCACGCCGGATATATCAATAAATAAATGCGTCAGACGCAGCCTTGAAGCTTGCTCTAGCACGGGCTCCAAAATAATTTTGGCCTTGTACGTATCAATTTCTCCAATCCGCTACATAATCCCGATCTCTTTTGATACTGGAATAACAGGTGCACTCAGTTCTTGGATCATTTCTCTTTGTGCGTTTAACTGATTCAGTGTGACGCGGTCATATTCTTCTGATAAACGCTCGATCATATCATCAAATGTGGAGTGAAAATGCTGTTTCCACCTGCAAACATCTTGAATCACTTCAAGTTCTGTTTCTTGTGTGAATTTCTCAATTCTCGAACAGAAAATGTGCGGAACACCTTAAATTGTCCATAAAGATACCTATATTTCATTTTGCTCCTTTCGCTCCTTTTTCACTTAAAACTAAGGACAAACAAACTTTTATGTATAAATTTGACCGCAGATGGTGAACAATATCATTACACATTTGATATTGGGCTATAGCCAAGTGGTAAGGCAATGGACTTTGACTCCGTGATCGTTGGTTCGAACCCAGCTAGCCCAGTTCAAAAACGAAGACGGCTGAAGCATGTTTCAACTATCTTCGTTTTTGATTAGGACACTGATTGATGAATCGTTTTCTTTTTTGAGATTTTTATGAGTTCCCCAGGATTATAGCCAATAACTAATTTATTCCCATCAATGATGATCGGTCTCCTGAGTAACTTTGGTTTTTCAATGAGAAGCCGAAGGACTTCGTTTACTTTTAAATCATTAATATTTAAATTTAGACTTTTAAATGCTTGGCTTCGCGTTGCTAAAATTTCATCCAATCCCTCTGTTGTTAAGGAAAGAATCTTTTTTAATTCATCTAGCGTTGGCGTTTCTCTGAAAAGGTGACGCTCTTTAAAATCAATTTGGTTCACCTTTAACCAATGTTTTGTTTTGCGGCAAGACGTGCAGCTTGGGTATGAATAAAAAGTAATGTCACTCATTAGTCTTCCTCCTTAGGTGTTAACCTCTTCTCTTATAAAGTAAGTACCCTCATGTATTTGGGCATAAACACTTTTTATCAATTTTCAAATTTTCTCCTCTTGCTAAATAAATGTTCACAAGATATCAAAAATGTAAATGTTTACATAACAAGTGACTATCAGCTATAATATGAATCAAAGGGGTTTTTTAAGGGGAGGAAAAGAAATGAATCGCATGTTCCGAGTGCTTGGCTTTTGGACGGGTATTTTTGCTGTCATGTTCTATTTAGGACATATGAAAGATGCATCCTTACTGTTCTTCGGTCAAACCGTTCTTTTTGTATTTTTATCCTACTTGAATTTATCTGAAAGAATGTATATTTACATTTTCGGAGCGTACTTGACAATTTTCTTTGCCGGATTTACATATTATTCGATTTTCATCATGGTTCCCGGTACCGGACATTAATAGAAAAAAGCATCTCTTCTTATAGAGATGCTTTTTTCATGCCTGTGTTTAAAGTGAAAATCCATTAATAAACGGATTTTGCTCCTGCTCTGTCAAAACAGTCGTTTCCTCCCCATGTCCACTTAAAACAAGGGTTGATTCTGGCAATGATAACAATTTGTCATGAATCGATTGAAGCAATACTTCCTGACTGCCTCCCACTAAATCTGTTCTCCCAATGCCGCCTTGAAATAATGTGTCACCAGAGATGACAAATCCTTCTTGCTTCGAATAGTAAGACACACTGCCTGGTGAATGCCCGGGTGTATGGAACATTTCCAATGTAAACGATCCGATTTGGAGTGTTCCTTCTGACGTAATCAGTTTTTCAGCTTTTTTGACAGTAATTCCATTTTTAATCAATCGAGCTGAACCGTTTAACTCAGCATTCGTAAGCCATTCTTTTTCCTCTTCATGTACATATAGTGGCAATCCCCATTTTGCGCGCACCTCATCTGCCGCACCAATATGATCAAAATGGGCATGTGTCAGTAAGATAGCGAGCGGTGTTAGCTTTTTTTCTTTCACATAGGAAATCAGCTTTTGTGCTTCACCGCCCGGATCAAAAATTAAGCATTCCCTCTGCTTATTTGTCCAAATATATGCATTCGCTTGTACATAGCCTAGTGGCATTCTTCTCCAATTCATTTTCATCACCTACTTTATTCATTCTTTTTTATTATGAAGGCTATTCGATAAAAATTCAAACAATCGTCAACTTGAATCTACTCGACAAGATTTATGAAAACGGTTAAAATGAAAAGAAAGGAAATCAAGGGGATTGATGACAAAGGGGGACTTTCATATGATACTCGTCATTATTTTTGGTCTAGTCACGATTTTAGCTGCTCTCGGCATCTATCGCTCACTCAAAAAAGTGAACGTACTTGCCATCGCTTTTGCTGGCGCTACATTTTTGGTTTTTGGATGGTTTACCGTCATGACCATCATCTATAGCGGTTATCCAACTGCACATTAAAAGCCTGCATATATCGGGCCATTAAATTGTTGACAAAGGGCTAAAATCGTCTTATTTAGCCCTTTGTCTTCCGTTCAGCGTGATAGAAAACAGAAAACCCTTGAAGTCTAGGAAGGACGAGCACCGGAGCGGAGCAAATGACATATTCGTGAGCACCGGCACGCAGAACTGACAACGAATGCGAGGGTTTGACTTCACGCTGAAAGCCTGTAAATAGCAGGCTTTTTTTATTGATTTAAGTGTTTATTCACACTTTCTAATTTGCTTGTCAGGGTTGTGGTTTGATCCCTTCTGTCATCTATGCGGATATTGGTTGCTACTCGGTGTAATCCCTTTTCAAAAGGTGCTTCATGGATTCGTTGAATGACCTCGAACAAAACGGATAATTCACCTTCAATTAACGTATTCATTGGCGTTAACTGATATTTGATTTTCCCTTCTTGTTGAAATCCTTCTAAAATCTTTTGTACATCTGCTACATATACACTCACGCTTGGTGTATCTGTGCCTATTGGAATGATGGTGACATCTGCAATGGCCATGTTTCTTGCTCCTTTCAATCAAAACCTCATTTTTACTCCTCATTGTAAATGATTCAAAAAAGCCATCCTCACACCACAGTAACCGTCACAAGCCGTATGACATGATTTTCTGATTGGATGGTTGCATTCGCTTTTTGTATCACGTACGGCTCAACGATCGCTTGAGGGACAAAACTGACCGCAATAAAAAACGTGTCCCTATTGCTCCTTTCCCGCCTAGCACTAAAAAAAGCCACAAGATGGCGTTAAAAGAGAAACAATTAAGAGAAATTTTGCACATTTTAGAAACAAATAAGTAAGTGAAATTTCTTTTCCACAGGCTTTGAGCACTCAATGATCGACATCTTCCCAAATACATATCCTTTTTTTACATCTACTTCTTTCACAATAACTTACAAGGGGGCATTCTCAAGCAGTTCCACGCTGCCTTTATTGACCATAAGAGATTGAATTGATTTATTTTTAACATTTACACGCTTCCCATAATAACCGTTTTGTTTTTTCATAAATCGAATCAAATTGATTCATTGAAAGAGGATTCTTCCCCAGGCCAAGTTCCACTGTGTAGCCCTCACTTTGAAATTGATATATAAACCAATCACGATAGCCTGCATAGCTATCAAGATATTGAATTGGTTTGTAACCGCTCACCCGTTCTAATCGTTCGACTGTTTCTTTTGACATTACCGGTTCGTGACCGAGAAAGCCCCAGTATATCTCTTCTCCTTGTGTATGAAGGGCGATCAGCCTGTCAAAGCGCTTGCGTAACGCAAGATTTGCCATCGCTTTGGCTTCTGGTTCCGTTAACGGCTGATGTCCAGGAAAATCCCTATAAGACGGAGCCTTCGGCTGATTACGATAGTATTCAATTTCCCAATAGGCAGGAAATTGATTGTTTAAATCAACACCTCGAATATTCGCCTTCCATTCTTGATAATCAGAAAACCCACCATTCAGCGGTCTAAACTCTTCATCGCTTAGACCTAGTGATTCTGGACCATTGCGAACCAAATCCACTCCATCTGGATTGACCATTGGCACAATAGATAAAGCCGTGGTTTGCAGTATACGTACCGCTTCATCATGTCTTGCTTGCACTGGATCACACGCTGCTAAACAAAGTGATTTCAGCCATTTTAATAAAACAGATGTGGTGATCCATTCATTTGCATGAAAAGAGGCATTAAGATGAATAGAATGTAAATACTGAACAGGCTCTGTACGGATTTCATAAATAGGAGTATCGAGCACTGAATGACCAATCACATTGATATGAAGAAAAGGAAAAACGGCCTTCAATTGTCTTAGCTCCTCCTCTAAGGCAGCACTATCATATTCATATGGTCCATTCATCCAATCATCTGATTGCTGCAACCGATGAGGCGCAATGAATCCCTTCATAAGACTTATAGAATGAAATGCATGTGTTCCTTCCGGGAGTCTATATCCTGGTAAAAAAAGAAGATTGGCACTTGTTTGATTGGATAAATGGAAAGCTGCGTCCCCTATGCCAAGCCGTTTTGCCACATCATCTATCTTGACATCTTTCAGCTGCCATTTAATTTTTCCAAACGATGTTGTCTTCATTTACATCCCCCCCTCTCATACTATATGAGTTAATATGCAAAAAAGAAAACCTCCGCTTTTAAATAACGGAGGGTTTTCTCATAGATTAGGATGCCTTTTTCAGCTTAACTTCATCTTCTTTTTCCGACGGTGAATGGTCCGAGCTATTCCTGTCATAAAATCTAAGGAGATCCCCATAAATAATTTGATCAGAGAATTGAAGCTCTTGCTTTGCCTTTTCTTCATAAGGCTGACAAACGGTTTTATCATCTCTTGGCTCGCCCGTTGCTTTATTGTAACAAACACCATCTGTGAAAATGCTGTCCTTCGTAATAAAGCTTCCATCACGAAGAACAGTGAAGTCATTCGTATCTTTTGATAAAAGATCATGACCGAATTGAATTTCCTTACTTGTATCAATCCCTAGAAGATTCAACAATGTTGGACGAATATCCACCTGCCCGCCAACCGTATCAATTTCTTTCGGATTCTTATCAGTTATACCTGGAATATGAACCAAAAATGGCACTTTTTGAAGCTGAACTTCTTCAAATGGGGTAATCTCTTTGTTTAAGAATTGCCCCATTGCTTCATTGTGGTTTTCTGAGATTCCGTAGTGATCTCCATATAAAACAAAAATGGAGTTATCGTACAAACCTGTTTCCTTCATCTTTTCAAAGAAAAGCTTAAGTGCCTCATCTTGATATCGTACTGTAGGGAAGAACTTATTTAACGTTTTGCTCTTCGAATCATATTCATCAATCAGCTTATCTTCTTCGTCTAGATCAAACGGAAAGTGATTCGTTAATGTAATCAATCTCGTATAGAAAGGCTGCGGTAAAGACTTCATCAATTCAGCTGACTGTTCGAAGAACGGACCATCTTTTAGTCCCCATCCAACTGAGTTCTCTTCATTCACATCAAATGATTTAATATCAAAGAACTTGTCGTAGCCAAAGCTATCATAGATCAAATCACGGTTCCAGAAGCTTTTGTTATTCGCATGAAGGATAGAAGAATGGTAGCCCTCATCCTTTAACAGCTCAGGTGTAGCTGTATAATCATTATTTGGGTTTGTAAAGAACACAGCCCCTCTTCCAAGTGGATAGAGAGAATTATCTACAATAAACTCTGAGTCAGATGTTTTGCCTTGACCTGTTTGATGATAGAAATTGTTGAAATTGTAACTTTTCTTGATTAATGAGTTCAAAAATGGGGTAATCTCTTTCCCATTCAGTTTTTCATTAATGACAAAGCTCTGAGTAGACTCAAGGGATACAAGAATGACATTTCGCCCTTTTGCTTGACCAAACGTCTTTTCATTGCGGTCTGTTTGATTGGCACTTACATAGTTTTCAATTTCAGTTAAGCTATTGCTGTCAGCAAGTGCTCGTTGTGCGGATTGCTTCGATTGCAAAATTCCATCATAAATATGGAAGTTATATAAGCTGATATTTTTCACTAGCATCTCACGATCAAATGAACGAGTTAGCAATTCTGGTCTTTCAGTCTCAGCCAAACCGAGGTTAAAGAAGAAAATGGCTGCAACAAATAAATAATATACTGCTCGTTCCTTTCGTGAAATCATGACATCCGTTCTAAAGGATGGCTGTTTTTTATATAGCCAAATTAAAATGATAATATCAACGAACATCAGAAAATCTACTGGTTCAATTAAAGTGGTAATACTTGACCCAAGGTCACCCATATTATTTGTTTGAAATAGGACGGGGATGGTAAGAAAATCACTATAGAATCGATAAAATACAATGTTGGCTAACAAAATCAATGTCAGGATAAAACTCATCACGATGATATATCGATTGCGATTTTTTTCTTTCAAAAATAAACCGATACCGAAGATAAACAAGAGAAAGCTAAGCGGATTAATAAACAGGATAAACTCCTGCATGAAATTTTCAATTTTGATATTGAAGCTAGATTTATAGATAACATAGGTTTTGACCCACATTAGCAATGTCGCAATCAGTAAAAATGAAATCGCCTTTAATCTTTTCTTTCGCATTGTAACCTCCTTATGCTAAAACGCACACAGGTTAGGGACATGCCCTAATGATTGGTGCTTCTTCGAAAATAACTAAAGTATATCTTATCCTGTCTGTGCTGGAAAATCAATGTCTTTTTCCCCATGACAAACTTATGAATATGCTAAACATTCAATTTCATGCCCATATATCGCTTTTTTAATAAAAATGACATCATTATGACATTTTTGTTGAAGACACCCACTTGTTGCGTGCCATCCATGCACCGCCAATGACGCCTGCATCATTTCCAAGTGATGCAATCACAACTTCTACATCTTCAGCACAAGGCGGGAATGCATGATGTTTGACCACACGCTCTACTTTACTGCGAAGAAGCTCTCCTGCTTTAGAAACACCGCCACCGATGACGATTTTTGTTGGGTTTAAAGCACTGGCAAGATTCGCTAGTACAAGTCCAAGATGTGTTGTCACTTCTTCTACAACACGCATTCCAAGATCATCTTCGTTATTTGCCGCCTCAAATACAGCCTTAGCAGACAGCGAAGTGAGTGTGCTGAGTGAAGAAGTATGTTGCTCTGTTTCTAATTTATCCTTTGCAAGCCGAACAATGCCGGTTGCAGATGCAATGGTTTCAATACAGCCCGTTCTTCCGCAGTTACACGGTGCTCCCTGAAATGGAACTGCACAAACATGTCCAATTTCTCCGCCAGCACCTGTTTCACCTTGAACGACTTCTCCATTCACAATGATGCCGCCCCCTACACCTGTGCCTAGTGTAACCATGAGAATATTTTTAGCACCATCTCCTGCACCTTTCCACATTTCACCGAGTGCAGCCATGTTTGCATCATTTTCGATGACAGATGGAAGTCCCGTCTCTGCCTCTAAGTGATCTTTCAAAGGATAGTTTGTCCAGCCCAAATTCGTTGTTTTATAGACAATTCCGGATACTTTATCGATTGGTCCAGGTGCCCCCATTCCTATACCAATGAGAGTCGATTTTGGCAAACTGATCTCAGCCAGCTTATGGTCAATTGATTTGGCAATATCAACTGTGATCGTCTGACCAGATTTATCCGTAGGAATCTCCCACTTATGCTGAATTTCACCATAGAGATTAATAAACGCAAGCTTAATTGTCGTACCACCAAGATCAACACCTACAAACAAATCCCCTGTCATATACACTCCCACCTTCACATGGTTTTTCGATTTAATTTGGCTAGCTCCATTTGAAGAATGGTCATTGCGTTAGACCATTCGGTCCGGTCTATCATTCCCGATGTATACATTTCCTTCAACTCATCCGCCATAAATTCTAATTCCACTTCACGATCTCCGAAATACACATAATTTCCAAATCTCATGAGCAGTTGCTGTACATCATATAACGTTTTCATTAATTTTCACCATTTCTTTAAATCAACAGATAGGATAAGCGTATTCATAAATACACTTTCAGTCAAGTGATTTAACGTGTTTGCGTGTTTTCAATATATTGCTTCAGCTTTAAAAATTGATCATTTTGAGGATCTTGCTTTAACGCGTCTTCAATTCGTTCTTCTGCTTTCACTGTATCCCCTTTTTTTTTGCATATACCAATGACAAATGATACAGTTTATTCGGTTCATTTGGATCTTTTTCAAGCGACTTTTGAGCTGCGCTTCAGAGAGTGCATAAATATGAAGTGTAAGACTATCTATAACATTCATACGCGCTCCATTTTTTACATTATTATAACAAGAATCGTTGTTATACGCATTTCTGAACAAAAAAATCCCGGCTTTTGCGGGATTAAAATGCTTGGCGAATAAATTTCGTCCGAAAATATGGGATTTTGACCAGCCACTTAATTAAAAAGTGACGCACTTGGTTTTGACCTAATATTAAATTCATGAGCCGATAACGATTTTGCACAAGTACAAACGCAAACAGTGTGAACACAATGCTCCAAATCATTTTATTCATGATATTCCCTCCTATGTTTGTATCGTGGCTTAAATAGGATTGGTTTATGCATGAACATCCTTTTTTGTCGACAAGCGATCATCTTGAGATTTACTTTGCTTTTGTGATGCATTATCAACACAAAAAGTCCGCTCTTCATGTGAAAGTGGTCTTATCCCTGTCAAGTAGACAATTATAAAAAGCCTAACCTGCCAGTGTGTGACGGTATTCTACCGGAGCACACTGGTTTAATTTTTTCTGGAATCGATCATGATTATAGAATTGAATGTAATCTTCTATGCTTTTATGAAGCTCTTTTTCCGTTTGACACGAAGAAAAGTAAGTGTTCTCTGTTTTGAGATGTGAGAAAAATGATTCGATACAGGCATTATCTAGGCAGTTTCCCCTTCGGGAATGACTGCCCTTCAAACCAACGTTTTCTAGTCGCTTTTGATATGCTTTTGTTGTGTATTGGAATCCTTGATCTGAAT
>NZ_JBAWSW010000053.1:0-14264 GCF_037104745.1 Bacillus sp. FJAT-53060 | reverse complement strand
CTAAAGCCACTACTTCTAATTGATTTCTTCTCTCTTCTTCACGTTTCGATAACATGTTCATCCCCCGCAGAATTGTGTTATTACCCTTATTATACAAAAAAGCTTGTAGACTTTGTCTACAAGCTGAGACACCTTTTTGAAAAAGGTGTCTTAACTGGGCTAGCTGGATTCGAACCAACGCATGACGGAGTCAAAGTCCGTTGCCTTACCGCTTGGCTATAGCCCAAAAATGGTGGAGGGGGGCGGATTCGAACCGCCGAACCCGGAGGGAGCGGATTTACAGTCCGCCGCGTTTAGCCACTTCGCTACCCCTCCACATATGGAATTGAAAAAAGAAAAACAGTGCCGGCAAGAGGACTTGAACCCCCAACCTACTGATTACAAGTCAGTTGCTCTACCAGTTGAGCTACACCGGCATATGGTGGAGGATGACGGGCTCGAACCGCCGACCCTCTGCTTGTAAGGCAGATGCTCTCCCAGCTGAGCTAATCCTCCATATCATGGTGACCCGTACGGGATTCGAACCCGTGTTACCGCCGTGAAAGGGCGGTGTCTTAACCGCTTGACCAACGGGCCAGTTTGTCAAGTTTGCTGTTTACGTGAAGCTGACAAAAGTTATTATATACAGGTTGTCCCCCTTTTGTAAAGGGGAATTTTATTTTTTTATTTTCTAACTATTCATCCCCTTTCAGCACAACGTTTTGATTGAAATATAATTTCAATATATAAATTTAATATTGAAATTTCATATCATACTCAATATAATGAAAATGAAGAAATAAGGAGGTATGTCCCATGCAGCCATCTCAACTGCGTTCTTTGACAACAGAATCAAGAAACCCTAACACACTGGGAATTTCACAAGCAGATCCGCTCGAAATGCTCAAAATGATTAATGAAGAAGATATGAAAGTCGCTCAAGCAGTCAACCGTGTACTTCCACATGTAAAAACAGCAAGTGACTTTGCCTATGAATCCATCTCAAATGGAGGAAGACTCATTTATTTAGGTGCTGGAACAAGTGGCAGAATTGGCGTCATGGATGCTGTTGAATGTCCGCCCACCTATAGCGTTTCACCTGATGTCATTGTCGGCATCATGGCAGGCGGGGACTCCGCTTTTTCACATGCTGCCGAAGATGTGGAGGACAATGAAAGAGCTGGCAAACAGGATTTAGTAAACATCAACCTAACGTTCAAAGATACGGTAATCGGCATTGCCGCTAGCGGTAGAACACCTTATATCATGGGTGCTTTAAATTACGCAAGATCCATTGAAGCAAAAACAGTAGCCCTTAGCTGCAATGAACAAGCAGAAATTAGCGAGCTGGCAGACTGCGCCATTGAAGTCGTCGTTGGACCAGAAGCCATTACTGGATCAACACGAATGAAAGCAGCATCCGCTCATAAAATGATTTTAAATATGATTTCTACCTCTGTCATGATCAGACAAGGCAAAGTATATGAAAATCTGATGGTTGATGTAAAAGTCAGCAATCATAAACTAAAAGAACGCGCCATCACCATCATTCAGCATGTGACAAACGCTTCCTACGAACAAGCCGCTAAAACCCTTGAAGCGGTGGATTTAGAGGTCAAAACTGCCATCGTCATGCTCCAAACAAATACAGATAAAAAGACAGCAAAGGATTTACTCAACAAAGCAAATGGCCACATCGACAAAGCCATCTTACGTCATCAATACTAAAGGAGGCAGAGCTCATGTCAGCAGGTGGACTCACCCTACTACACACAATGAAATCAAAGCTCCCCCAATCTGAAAAAATCATTGCAGACTACATCCTTGCCAACCCTGACAAAGTCATTAAGAGCACAGTACATGAAATTAGTCAGGCTGCCGGTGCAAGCAGCTCTGCCGTGATCCGCCTTTGTAAATCTCTCGGGCTGGAAGGTTATCACGATTTGAAAATGAGGATCGCTGGAGATTTAATGCAAGATAAACAAGGCTACCGAGATATCGAACAAGACGAAGCACTTCACTCCATTATTCAAAAGACCGCAGGAAACTCGATTCAATCGATTAAGGACACAGCCTCTATTTTAAATGTAGATGCTTTAGAAAAAGCCGTTCAACTGCTGCTATCTGCAAACCAAATCCATTTTATCGGCGTTGGTGCATCTGGCATTGTCGCAGCTGATGCACAGCAGAAATTTCTAAGAATCAACTATGCGGCCACAGCTTTCACTGACATGCATATCGCATCTACTGTCATCGCAAATGCAAAAAAGAACGATATTGTTTTCGGTATATCCTTTTCAGGAGAAACGTTAGACATCATTCAGGCCCTTCAGCTCGCCAAAGAAAATGAAGTGAAAACTATTGCTTTAACGCATCCAGGTCATACAAGCGTTTCTGCATTGTGTGATGTTCACCTATCGACGTCCGGTTCCAATGAAGCACCTTTTCGCAGTGCTGCCACTTCCTCTAGAATGGCACAGCTCTACTTAATTGATGTCTTGTTCCTTAGTCTAGCTTCTCGTCAATATGAACAGACAGCGCAATATATTGACAAGACAAGGCATGCTATCCGCTCCATGAAACGAAAATCGAAGGGGGATTCAACATGAGTCATCAAAAGAAATATCAGCAGTTGGCGAAAGAGATTCTATCGCTCTGTGGTGGTTCTGAAAACATCTCATCGCATACACATTGTATGACGCGTCTCCGAATTACACCGATTGATAATGAAGAAGTTCAAATCACCGCGATCAAAGAACTGGATGGCGTCATTGGCGTCGTCGAAGCGGAAACACTTCAAATCATTTTAGGCACTGGTGTTGTCAACCAAATATCAAGTGCGTTTGAACAGCTATTAAATGCCTCGGGTTCATATGATTTGAAAAACGAAGCACAAAAAAACAAGCAAGCCATTTCACAAAAGAATCGCACACCGTTCAAGCTATTCTTACGACGGATTGCAAGTATCTTCATCCCCATCATTCCCGCGCTTGTTGCGTCAGGACTTATTACAGGAATTACAAAAGCGATCGTGCAAGCGGGCTGGCTCGATGAAAAATCTCAAATTGCCATTATTCTAACGGTTATCGGTTCAGGCTTGTTTACTTATCTCGGTATATTAGTAGGAACAAACGCCGCAAAAGAATTTGGAGGCTCTCCTGCATTAGGCGCATTAGCTGGTATCCTCATTGTTAACCCAGCCTCCGCAGATATTATGTTATTTGGCACAAATATTCTACCAGGCAGAGGCGGACTCATCGGTGTTCTTCTTGCCGCCATCTTTATGGCCCTTGTGGAGATCCGAATCAGACGGTTCGTCCCGCAATCACTCGATATCATCGTCACACCGACCATCACCCTACTTATTACAGGAATCTTTACGTACGTCGTCTTTATGCCAGTTGGCGGATTTATATCTGATGCCATCACCTCAGGACTAACTTATCTATTAAACATTGGCGGTATTTTTGCTGGATTCGTCCTCGGTGCGACCTTCCTTCCTCTTGTTGTGACAGGACTTCACCAAGGGCTGACACCTATTCATATGGAACTTATCAATTCAATTGGAGATGACCCGCTTCTGCCAATTCTCGCTATGGGAGGTGCAGGACAGGTAGGTGCTGCCTTTGCCATTTATATGAAAACAAAAAAGAAAAAGCTGAAAAGAGCTATTGCAGGTGGACTTCCTTCAGGAATGCTGGGTATTGGTGAACCGCTCATTTTCGGTGTCACACTGCCACTTGGAAGACCTTTTCTCACCGCTTGTCTCGGTGCTGGAGTTGGCGGTGCATTTCAAGCCCACTTCCTAATTGCAACTAAGGCGATTGGCGTCTCAGGACTCCCACTGACCTTTATCGTCCACCCACATCAAATGGTTCTTTACTTAATCGGATTAATCATTGCATATGTCGCTGGATTTATCTTCACATACGTATTTGGCTTTCATGATGATATGGCTGTTGAATTCGAGGAAACCAATCATAAGGAGGTCTAGCTCTTAAAGAAATGGCTGTTTTCTTTTGATGACATGTCTATTCATGCTCCTTAGGTTACCAGTACAAACATTTGCATCTAGCTCCCATCCTGTAACGTCTTTGTCTAAAACAGCACCTCAAGAATATCCCGTCTTAAAAAAGGCGAAACGACCGGAACAAGTAGGTTTTTATTCCAGGCAGCTTAGGAAGGTTGATCAAATGATTCAAAACGATATTAAAGCAGGATTTCCAGGAGCCGGGCTCATCATCATCAAGGACGGAAAGATCGTCCATCAAAAAGCCTATGGCTACCGGCAAAAATACGAGGGCACAAAAAAACTCAAATCGTATAAGAAAATGAAAAAGAACACGCTGTTTGATCTGGCATCCAATACAAAAATGTATGCCACCAACTATGCCCTGCAAATGCTTGTATACGAACAAAAACTAGATGTGAATGAAAAAATTCAATCCATCCTGCCCGAATTTCAGGATGAACCAGATGCAAAGATCACCGGCAAAGATCAGCTCTGTGTGAAGGATCTTCTCACACATTCTGCCGGACTCCCTTCCAGTGTGTTATTTTATAGCAAAGAAGCAGCTGGCTCTTTTTTCTCTCAAGATAGACAAACAACCATGAAATGGCTGCCTAAAGTGCCTCTTCAATACTATCCAGGAACCCGGCATATATATAGTGATATTGATTACATGCTTTTAGGCATGATCATTGAGAAGAAAACAGGGATGCCTCTTGATCAATATGTAGAGTCTAAGATCTATCGGCCTCTAGGTCTCAAACGTACAATGTTCAACCCACTACAAAAAGGATTCAAGCCTGAGCATTTTGCAGCAACTGAGCGCTTAGGCAATACGAGAGATGGTGTAATTGATTTTGAAAACATTCGACGATACACCCTACTAGGTGAAGTACACGACGAGAAAGCCTATTACTCAATGGCAGGTGTCTCCGGCCATGCTGGGCTTTTCTCTAACACCTCAGATATGGCGGTGCTGCTCCAGCTTATGCTCAACAAAGGGGGCTATGGGAAAATAACCATTTTTGACCAAGCCTCTATCGATCTCTTTACAACATCCTCAGACACGAACCCAACTTACGGGCTAGGCTGGCGGAAAAACGGCCATACTGACATGGAATGGATGTTTGGAAAATATGCTAGTAACGAAGCCTATGGACATACAGGCTGGACCGGAACGATGACGTTGATTGATCCAAAACACAATCTAGGTGTTGCCTTGCTGACGAATAAGAAACATTCACCTGTCGTTTCACCTGAAACCAATCCTAACCAATTTGTAGGTGACCTTTTCCCAACCGGTACTTATGGAAGCATCATGACCGCAATCTACGAATCTTTTAAGTAAAAGGAAAAAGGAGGAATTTAATGTTAAAATCTCTCTGCCCCTCTGGACTGGTTTTGGCCCTGCTCACCTCTTCCATTCCAACGGAAAAGGTTCTCTCTGCCCCCCTTCCAACCGCCAAACAAATGCTTCAAGACATGTCACTGGATGAAAAGATTGGTCAAATGCTCATGCCAGACTTTCGCAATTGGCAAGCAAAAGATGAATCCGCTCCTACAGGTTTAACAAAGATGAATAAAGAAGTGTCTCATATTGTGGAGAAATATCATCTAGGTGGTGTCATCTTGTTTGCAGAGAATGTCGTTGATACGAAACAAACCGTCAAACTCACCCATGATTTTCAAAAAGCATCTCCAAACACTCCTTTACTCATTTCAATTGATCAAGAAGGCGGAATCGTCACAAGACTACAAAAAGGAACACATTTCCCAGGAAATATGTCGATTGGTGCCTCTAGAAGCAAGAAAAATGCATATGACACAGGAAAAATCATCGGAAAGGAATTAAAAGCATTAGGTATCAATACAAATTTCTCTCCTGTTCTTGATGTGAATCATAACCCAAACAACCCCGTCATTGGTGTCCGTTCCTTTAGCTCTGACCCTACACTTGTCACCAAGCTTGGTCTTCAAACCATGAAAGGACTTCAAAAGGAAAAGACCATTTCCACATTAAAGCACTTCCCGGGACATGGTGATACAGCTGTCGATAGTCACTACGGATTACCGCTCGTGGAACATGACCTTGATCGTTTAAAGAAGATTGAGCTGTATCCATTTCAACAAGCAATAAACGCAGGTGCGGATATGGTCATGACCGCTCATGTTCAATTCCCTGCCATTGATGACACGACCTATCAAAGTAAAAAAGACGGAGAAGACATCATGGTTCCAGCTACCTTATCGAAGAAAGTGATCACACACTTATTAAAAGAAGAGATGGGCTTTCAAGGAGTTGTGGTAACAGACGCCTTAAATATGAAAGCGATCGCAGATAACTTCGGGCAAGAAGAATCCGTGGTGATGGCCGTTAAGGCAGGAGTCGATATTGCCCTCATGCCTGCTCCTGTCACGTCGTTAAAAACGGAGAAAAACCTAGGGAACGTGTTCAATGCTTTAAAACGAGCCGTTCTAACGAAAGAAATCCCGATGTCTCAGATCAACCAATCTGTCGAAAAAATCCTTCAATTGAAGATCAAACGCGGGATCATTTCCACCAAAAAACCAGTAAGCCTTGAGAAAAAAATCAAAAAAGCCACTCAAGTCATTGGTAAAAATTCGCACCGTAAAGCAGAACAAAAAATGGCCCGTGAAGGAATTACTCTGCTTAAAAACAACGAAAAGACCTTACCTTTCAAGCCTAAAAAGAATGACCAAATCATGGTCATGGCACCTTATAAAGATCAAACACAGGCAATGACTGTCACAATCGAATCACTGATCCGACAAAAAAAGATCAAACCTGTACGTATCCAATCCTACGCGTTTGCAGATAAGACCTTCTCGAAAGAAACAGCCAAACTGATTCAAGGTGCTGACTTTGTCATTACCGGCTCTTACATTATCCAAAATGACCCAGCTGTGAATGATGGAGTAATTGATGACAATGTACAGGACCCGAAGAAATGGGCAACTGCCTTCCCACGTGCTGTCATGAAAGAAGCAACATCAAAAAACAAAAAAATGGTCATCATGAGTCTGAGAAATCCTTATGATGCTGCCAATTTCGAGGAAGCCGATACCTTACTGGCTGTTTACGGTTTTAAAGGCTACTCAAACGGACAATTCAATCAACCGAATATTCCTGCTGGACTAGAAGTGATTTTTGGAGCGGCATCACCTAAAGGGAAATTGCCAGTCAATATCCCATCCGTCACTCATCCAAATCAAACCCTTTACCCATTTGGCTATGGACTCAATGTAAAAGGGAAAAAGATCAAATAGGAGGGATTCTCTTGAAAAAGACAGCAAGCCTGATACTCGCTAGTATTCTCATGATAAGCACATTGACCGCCGCCTCCGCAGATTCAGGACGAACAGATACAAAAGGAAAAAAAGCAACAGTCAAAACAGGTATCGAAACATTACTCTCAAGTCATCTCTCATGGCTAAAAGGGAAAAAGGTAGGGCTGATTACGAATCCTACAGGCATTGATGCAAATATGAAAAGCAGTGTCGACCTCTTATTTGAACATCCGAGTATCAAGCTGACTGCCCTATATGGACCTGAACACGGGGTGCGAGGCGATGCACAAGCAGGAGAAGGCGTCGAATCGTACACTGACGAAAAAACGGGCCTGCCTGTTTACTCTCTCTATGGAAAAACAAGAAAACCAACTCCTGATATGCTCAAAAATGTAGATGTTTTGCTGTTTGATATTCAAGACGTTGGAGCTCGTTATTACACCTATATTTACACGATGGCCTATGCGATGGAAGCCGCTAAAGAAAACGACATTCCCTTCGTTGTCCTAGATCGTCCAAACCCAATAGGCGGGCTAAAAGTAGAAGGACCTGTATTAGAACCCGAACAAACCTCATTTGTCGGTCTCTATCCAATTCCATTAAGACATGGGATGACGACTGGAGAGCTTGCACACATGTTTAACAAAGAGTTTCATATCTATGCTGATGTCACAGTCATAAAAATGAAAAATTGGAAGCGATCCCTATCGTTCGATGACACGAAGCTACCGTTCGTCCTTCCTTCTCCTAATATGCCGACAGTTGATAGCACCTTTGTATATCCCGCCACAGGATTAATTGAAGGCACAAACGTCTCCGAAGGCAGAGGAACGACAAAACCGTTCGAGCTTATTGGCGCTCCATATATCAATAGCAACAAGCTAGCAGATCATTTAAATCGGCTTAAACTAAAAGGCATTCAATTTAGACCAGTTTCATTCACCCCGACCTTTTCTAAACATGCCAGGACTCTATCTCACGGTGTGCAGCTATACGTCACAGACCGTTCTTCATTTGAAGCTGTGAAAACGGGGTTATCCATCATCAAAGCCATACATGATTTATATCCTAATGACTTTCAATTCCTTCAAACAGGCAACTTTGATAAACTCATCGGCAATGATTGGATGAAAGAAGAAATCAATCAAGGCACTTCCGTCAAACACATCATGAAGCGCTATCATCATGACCTCAAAACGTTCGAAAAAATACGAAAAAAATACCTCATCTATTAATTCGCATAAAACCTCCAAGGCTTTTTCATGATATAGATTTAGCCACAGCAAGGTGTTCTCAGTTCAAAACGATTGAGTAAAAAGCCAAATAATGCGACAAGCACTTGCTGAAACAGCACAGGGACAGCGACAGCAGGCGGGAAAAAGCTAATGGCAAGCACAGTACCCGCACTAATATTTCGCATACCGCCTGTATACACAATCTCTGCTTTACTAAAAAACTCGGCATTCAGTTCACGCAAGTATGGTGCAACAATAGAACTGTTAATTGAGACCACAACAAACAAGCCTATTTTCGAAAAAGGTGACAGTGCCTGACTGATCGTCTTCGTCACTGCTGGCTTTTCATACTGATGAACGAGCACCCCTAAAATAGATGGAAGCACCACCATACCGAAAAGCCCTTTCATAATGGCCACAATGTCCATATGAACCTATGTACCTACGAGCAGTGACAAGCTGGCTGGCACAATAAATGGCGAAAGCAGTGTATCAATTAAAATGATTTCAAGGTTAACCCAACATTCCCTTTATACATAGCCGCCCATATTACACCTGTCTGAATCACCATCGCAAGCGTCAAACCGGTGATCGTCATGAAATCACCCGCAAATAGTAGATGCCCCGCTGACCAAGCGTAAAGAGGCATCAACACATGCAAAATCATAAACGTTAAAATCAAAGGCAATGGATGCATGACCGTATGCTTTTAAAGCTGAAAAAGTAGCAGATAAGCTCCCTGCAAATGTCATCACGGCAAATACCCATGGCACCAAAAACGTAAAATCCTGAATATGATGCCAATAGTACACCCGGTAGTACACTAATAGGCGTAATGAGTGGCATCATCCGGCCGATCACTTGATTCAGACGGACAAGCATGCCGGCCACCTCCATCCTTCGCTTTCTACCTTTTCTATTGTAACAAAACAAAAAGGTCCTTTAAGAACCCATCACCTGTTTGACAAGCTTTTGACTGGACGTATCCATTCCAACCACTTCTACCTGCACACCAGCTGTCCGATACTTTTCCTTCACACGTTCAATCGCTGACACACCTGATTCATCCCATATACGCGCTTCAGACAAATCAATGACAACGGATTGAACATGTTTCCCTTGATGGAATGCATGGATGAAATCTGTGACAGAAGCAAAGAAAATTTGCCCCTTAATTTGATAAACCCACGTTCCTTCTTGGCTTTCTGTAGAAGTAATATGAATCTTCGATATTTTTGCGACAAGGAAAATGGCACTAAGCAGCACACCTGCAAAAACACCCTTCGATAAATCATGAGTCAACACCACGGTTACAACCGTGACAAGCATCACAATGGAATCTGTTTTCGGGTTCTTTTTTAGCTGTTGGAATGAACTCCAATCAAAGGTACCAATGGAAACCATAATCATCACAGCGACAAGAGCAGCCATTGGGATTTGAACCACGACATCGCCCAATACAAAAATTAGCACCATTAAAAATGCACCTGCTATAAAAGTAGAAAGCCGGCCTCGTCCGCCAGCCTTTGTATTAATCACAGATTGACCAATCATCGCACAGCCAGCCATACCACCAAAGAATCCAGCGACCACATTGGCAATCCCTTGGCCTCTTGCTTCCTTGTTTTTATGACTAGACGTCCCCGTCATATCATCCACAATCTGTGCTGTTAAAAGAGATTCCAGTAAACCAACCATCGCAAGTGCTAAGGAATAAGGAAAAATAATAGCAAGTGTCTCCCAGCTAAACGGCACATTTGGAATGAGAAAAGCAGGTAAAGAACTAGGAAGCTCTCCCATGTCTCCGACCGTTCTGACATCAATATGCCCAAATACAGCGATCATCGTCATCACAATAATCGCAATGAGTGGGGAGGGTATCACTTTTGTGACCATCGGCAAGACATAAATGATCAGCAAGGCACCCCCTGTCATGATATACATAGCCATTGATTCTCCAACGAAATGTGGAAGCTGAGCCATGAAGATCATAATCGCTAATGCATTCACAAAGCCAACCATCACAGACCTCGGAATAAATTTCATCAAACGAGAAACACGACACAATCCAAACACAATTTGAATCAGGCCTGTTAATATCGTAGCTGCAAACAAATATTGCAATCCATGATCTGCAACCAAATTGACCATGACCAGGGCCATAGCACCTGTAGCGGCCGAAATCATGCCTGGCCGTCCACCAACAAACGAAATCACAATCGCAATACAAAACGAGGCATATAATCCAATCTTCGGATCAACACCCGCAATTATTGAAAATGCAATCGCCTCAGGAATCAAAGCCAGGGCGACTAAAATCCCCGCCAACACATCCTGACGCACATATCCAAACCATTCTTGCTTTACAAATAAATCTTTCAAACCATCTACTCCTTTTTTTATATACATACCGTACATTAAAAGAAAATCAAACAAACCTGGAGAATCAGAAAGGAAAACCAGAGAATACTTCACTTTCGGGGCAAAGAGGAACGTACAGAGTCTTTTGTTAGAGAGGATGTCATCACTTTAGTAAGAATAAAAGAAATACGCTGAAGAATCAAGAACAAAATGAAAGCATTTTTTTAGAAAGGTGATACAAATGACCGATCAATGATTTCATCTTATTAGTTGCTTCAGTCTACTCGTAATAAAACGAGTATTCATAATTTAAACAAAAAAAGCCTTCTCATCATCGAGATACCTTGTCATATCATATAGAGGAAAGCTTCCAAGCGGGCTCGAACCGCTGACCTCTTCCTTACCAGTGATTCTTTGATGCCGAATTCATCGTACTGTTTTTCTCCTGGATTGAGTTCGTTCGGTGAATTCGTTTTGATTGTGACCCATTGATCACCGACTTTTCTTTATGGAATAAGGTTGGTCCACAAATGTAATCATTGTGATTTTGAATCGAAACAACCACAACCTTGTCCTTTCCTAAAAATATAATTCGCTTTTTTTGGATTAGCAGATACACAAAATTTTGATGCCATGCTCATATCTCCCTTTTTATATTTTTTGCGCTCCTATCCCTCACCAAGTACCTGAGCCATACACCCAAAAAAGATGACTATTCCGATAAAAAAGACGCCCTAAGGGACGCCAGTATAAAGTAAGCTATGAATTTAATGAAAAGTATTATTTTATCTATTTACACGACGACAACAAGGATTCTTCAAATCACTTCCACAATCGTATTCTTCAACATAGCATTCATTCTCACAAGATTGCGTTACTGGATAGTAGTTCTCAATTCTTTTGATGTGTTTGTTCACATTTTTAATATGAGTTGGATGGATTCGTCTGATTGTACTTTCGCTTATTGTTGTATTAACGATATTACGTGTTGGTGAAACAATTGTTTTGTCCTGACAATGATTTGCCTTACGAGAACCAAAGAAAAAATCGTCCATTCTGTTGCGGCTCATATCAACACCCTTTCAACAGTTTTGACTTTCATCACAGCATATGAAAAAACAGTCAGGCTGTCCTACACACTTATCATTAAAAATGAAAAATCCACGTAATTACTATTTATTTTATGCGTATACATGATTAAATTTTTTCTTTAAAGTCTCTCAATTACGATGAATTACATAGTAAAAACTTTATTTTATTCGCTTCCACTTTAGCCCTTACATATACTTGCATGCGCAATATGATATGTATAAATACTTTTTTAAAGGGAGCGTTATTATGAAAAGTAAATATTACTGCTATCGCTGTGGGAAATGCTTTGAATATTGTTGCTGTATAAAATCCATCATAGTTCCTGGAAAACGAGGACGTCCTGGGCGAACTGTCGTAGGGGAAATACAGGTTCAACTGGTGCCACCGGCGTAACAGGTGCTGCTGGACCTACTGGCGCTACCGGAGATACTGGACCTACTGGCGCCACCGGCGTAACAGGTGCTACTGGCGGCGCTACCGGAGATACTGGACCTACTGGCGCTACCGGAGATACTGGACCTACTGGCGCTACCGGAGATACTGGACCTACTGGTGCTACCGGAGATACTGGACCTACTGGCGCTACCGGAGATACTGGACCTACTGGTGCTACCGGAGATACTGGACCTACTGGCGCTACCGGAGATACTGGACCTACTGGCGCTACCGGAGATACTGGACCTACTGGCGCTACCGGAGATACTGGTGCTACTGGTGCTACTGGACCTACTGGTGCTACTGGTGCTACTGGTGCTACTGGACCTACTGGTGCTACTGGTGCTACTGGTGCTACTGGTGCTACTGGTGCTACTGGTGCTACTGGTGCTACTGGTGCTACTGGTGCTACTGGTGCTACTGGACCAGCTTCAACACTTTCAACAAAACCTATTTTCTTTGGAGGAACAAATACCGGATTTGCAAGATTAGCAGGTTCTCCTGGTCAAACATCGGAAGTTCTTCCTTATGTGGTTGCTGGCGTCTCAGGAAATTTAGTTGCTTTATCAGGAAGTATTAACGTAAATAATTTACAAGCCGGCACCTATACCTATGAGATGGTTACGAATGTTCCAAACAATTCCGTTACCCCACCTCCAGCTAACGTTCTTGCTACAGTGACACTTGTTACTACCGCAACCATAACTGGTACTATTAAATTTTCAAGTAAACCAACAGATGTAGGCCCACAAAGTGTCTTTGTCTCAAATAACGGAGTGTATACTGTAGCTCCTGCAACCGTAACATGGACATCTAATGTACCAGGGGCACCTGTAGTTAGAAATGACTCATTATCATTATTTATATCACCTTCACCAGCTTCAAGCGCTTTATATACAGTTTATTCAAGAACTAATGATTAAATGAAATACACTAAAAAAACCAAGGGTTTTTAACCCTTGGTTCAGACCGTAGACAAACCCCACCTTTACTTCAAGTAAAAGTGGGGTTTTCACTTATTTTATAAAATTTATCAGTTGTCTTACCCTGGACATGGTCGTCTCCATGTCCAGTTTGCTAGCTTTTTGACCCCTCAAGGTCTGTTTTATTTTACCTAGACAGAATGTCTTTTAGTTCAGAAAAATCAGCCACCGCTGCTTCAAGTTCTTGTACCTCATCTCTGTCTCACAGCGCTTAGGGTAAATATAAAAACAACTCTTGATACCTATACACACGCGGTCAAAGAAGCAGATACTCTGGTGGCGGATGCTATATCAAACCTATTGCAAATTCAGTAATTCGTCCCCAAGCAATAAAAAAAGCCTTCTCATCGTCGAGAAACCTTGTCAGATCAATATATAGAGGAAAGCTTCCAAGCGGGCTCGAACCGCTGACCTCTTCCTTACCATGGAAGTGCTCTACCTACTGAGCTATGGAAGCATGGCTCCGCAGGTAGGACTCGAACCTACGACCGATCGGTTAACAGCCGATAGCTCTACCACTGAGCTACTGCGGAATGGATAAAGTAACTTCTTCCATTGGAAGGATATAAACAAAAAGCTTGGCGGCGTCCTACTCTCACAGGGGGAAACCCCCAACTACCATCGGCGCTGAAGAGCTTAACTTCCGTGTTCGGTATGGGAACGGGTGTGACCTCTTCGCTATCGCCACCAAACCTGATGGAGAGAATGTTCTCTCAAAACTAGATAACAACGTTCATGCTTCACATTAGAATATAGGTTAAGTCCTCGATCTATTAGTATCTGTCAGCTCCACGTGTCACCACGCTTCCACCTCAGACCTATCAACCTGATCATCTTTCAGGGATCTTACTTCCTTGCGGA
>NZ_JBAWSW010000052.1:0-14465 GCF_037104745.1 Bacillus sp. FJAT-53060 | reverse complement strand
TCTCTAATTCGGAAGAGTACTCGGGACCCTTTCCATAGATATATTGTTTTCCAACAGGCTGTTCGAACCTGTGTGTATCCCCAGCCTTATGCCACCTCACCCATGTCTGAACCTGCGTCTTATTCTTGATATTCAATTCCTGCATGATCTCTTTCATAGGTACACCTGCCAATCTCATTTCTACAGCCTTCTGTTTGACTTCAACTGGATAACTCACTCTTGTCCCCATAGAAAAAACACCTCCATGTTTTATTTCGGATCACAACGGTCCGTTTTCAAACTTGAAGGTGTTTTTTATTTGTCTCATCTTAGGGGGTCAGTCCCGACATGAGCGGTTTTTTTAAGGTTCAAACATTTTATGACACCATTCAATCGCTTCTACATAACAGAAATTACCATTTGACATTCATCATCATTTAAAGGAAAGGATAAAGATCCGGCACCGAATCTCATTAAATCCAAGCAGAATAATCGCCTGCCGGATACTTTTAATTTAATCAAGACGTCTCATGCCACCCGAATTCAGAATAATCGATATGAAACCGAAAGTTCACTTTCAATAAAATGTGTCACTGTCTGAATATTCGGCTTCCTTGCCCAGCTCATTTAAAAGCTGACGATACGCATGAAAAATAGTCGATCATGTCGTCCTAAAATGACGTGCGGCTCGCTAAAAAAAGCTTCTAGGGCTTCTTCATATTCTTTCCGGGTTTCCACTTTTTCTACAAGGAAAGTCGATACTTCTTATATGTATTCAAAATGTCTCTTCGTTCTTCCAATGTTGTCTTCATAAAATCAATTTTTCAAATATCAATGCAATAGAGGATTTCATCAAACAACCTGTCACTAAAATTGTTCCATTGAGAAAGAAATCATCCAGTGCAATTGTAGTATATCAAATGATTGCGGTATGGATCATTTGAACCGGTCAAAATAAAAAAGATCACCTGACTTGATGATCTCCTTCTCTACTACAATTAGCTTTCATAAAGCTCTTTTTTGATTTTATTTTTCACATCATGGATGAATTGCATCTTATTATCCCAGCATTTTTGACTCAAATCGACTGGATATTCTTCTGGTTTGCTGATTCGTTTGTACTCCTCCCAGAAAAGTCCGAGACTTTCCTGCACATAGGTTTGAATCGTTTGAATATCGGGATTATCATACACAAGCTTTCCTTGTTCGAAAATTGGGACGTGAAGATCCTTTGCCACAAAGTTTGTGACAAACTTGCTGATAAATGTATGGACGGGATGGAACATTTTCAGCTTATCTTCACTGTGTACATCTTCCGCTTCAAGAGCAATGTAGTCTCCCTCAGAGTGATGATTTAATTGATTAATAATGCGGTACACACGCTTACGGCCTGGTGTTGTCACTTTCTCTGGATTGGATGAAATTTTGATGGTGTCGTTCATTTTGCCGTTTTCTTCTATAGACACAAGCTTATATACTGCACCGAGGGCTGGCTGGTCAAATGCTGTGATCAGTTTCGTTCCAACACCCCACACATCAATTTTTGCGCCTTGTGCTTTTAAATTCATGATGGTATGTTCATCAAGATCGCTTGATGCAATGACTTTTGCTTCATGGAATCCCGCTTCATCCAGCATTGCCCTCGCTTTTTTAGACAAGTATGCAAGATCTCCGCTATCAAGTCTGACACCAATGAAGTTGATTTTGTCTCCGAATTCTTTTGCTACTTTAATCGCATTCGGAATACCTGATCTGACGGTATCATACGTATCCACTAAAAAGACACAGTCTGTATGCGTTTCAGCGTATTTTTTAAATGCGGTATATTCGTCGCGATATGCTTGTACAAGTGCGTGGGCATGTGTCCCTGATACTGGGATATTGAAGCGTTTCCCTGCACGAACATTACTTGTTGCCTGGAATCCACCGATCAGTGCCGCTCTTGCTCCCCACATCGCTGCATCCATTTCATGTGCGCGTCTTGTTCCAAATTCTAATGCTGTCTCATCTTCAATGATTCCCTTGATCCGTGCCGCCTTTGTTGCGATCAGCGTTTGGAAATTCACGATATTGAGCAAGGCCGTTTCAATTAACTGCGCTTCAACAAGCGTTGTCTCGATGCGCATAATTGGTTCATTGGCAAAAACAATTTCTCCTTCCCGCATTGAATGAAGTGTACCTGTAAAGGACAACTGGCTTAAGTATTCAATGAAATCGCTTTTATAACCAAGTTCATCTTTTAAATAAGCAAGATCGCTTTCGGTAAAGGAAAAGTCAGATAAATATTCAATCGCTTTCTCTAAACCAGCAAATACAGCGAAGCCATTGTCAAATGGAAGCTTTCTAAAGAAGAGTTCAAAGACTGCCTTCTTCTCATGAATGCCGTCTCTCCAATACGTTTCTGCCATGTTAATTTGATAAAGATCTGTATGTAGTGATAAACTGTCGTCAATAAACCGATGCTCCAACTTCCATTCTCCTTCCCTTACTTAACCACTTTCGCACCAAGCGTATGCTCAAAGTGAGAAAGCGCCCACTCGTGCCCTACTTCATTGAAACTCGCGACGGCATTCTGATGAATCACAAGCTCAAAGCCTTTATTGTACGCATCAATAGCTGTATGAAGTACACAAATATCGGTACACACTCCGGCTAAATGAAGTTCAGTGATGCCACGCTCGCGCAGTTTCATTTCTAATTGAGTTCCTGCAAAAGCAGAGTATCTTATTTTTTCCATATAGTAGACATGTTTTGCATATTTTGACGTGTGAAATAGTGAACTTAACTTTCCATAAAGTTCAATTCCTTCTGTCCCGCGAATATTATGGGGCGGAAATAACTTTGTCTCTGGATGATAAGGATCTTGTTCTTCATGGTGATCGACCGCAAAGACAACAAAGTGCCCTTCATCGATAAATGAAGAAGTGATCTCTGTGATCTTAGGTTCAATCGCCTGTCCAGGCTTTCCGCATGTTAGTTTTCCATCGTCTGCAACAAAATCAACTGTATAATCAATACAAATCAATGCCTTGCCCATCCGCATCTCCCCCCTATGCTCTTTTGAATCATTATAGCCTAATCATTTCACTAGGGAAACCTATTCAACAGATTCACGAGAAAAAGCTTTTTGAAACAGCTCATCTTCTATATAGATGTGCTCTTGATTGATCGCATCTGGCACCTCTATGACAAGACCAAAAGGAGAGTGTGACTCGTGATGATTCACCACTTTAAAAGAGCAGCCAGCATCATTGGCCATTTTGACATATTGAGAATAAGAAGCATAGGACAATTCACCATTTAAAAGAACCGTAGCTTGTCGATTGGCCTTCAATACTTGCTCTATCTCTTGATACGGTTTATTTCTTGATACCTGTCCCTTTGTCAGGACCAGAAGCGCTCGTTCTCTTAATGAACCGAGAAACATTCTTCGTTCATCGGGTTTTGTTTCAGCGTGTCCAAATATCCCTTGCTGCAAATAAAAATCAACATATTCTTCTTTCATCGCTGCTTTCACTCCTAGTTTCTGAATTTACATTTCTGTAACCCAGTGCACAATTTTTTGTGCGAGCTCACTGGCTTCGTCTGTTTCCACTCTTTCCATTAAGGAATGTTCAAGTGATTGTTCAAGCTGCCTCTTTTCGTCCTCATATGCAATGGAAATGCTCCATTCAATGTCAGGTACAGCGACAAGCGTTTTATATTCTTTTTTATTTTCATGTAAATATACATTGTAGGTTTTTTGTTGGCTGCTTGTGATGTGTGCTTTTCTTATTTTCATTCGACTCTTTTCACACCTCTTTTCTTCTTACTTCCATATCCATTGTACCATAAAAAAAGACAGCTTCTGAAAAGGAGTCCCTTTCAAAGCTGACTATGCATTAAAGCTCTTTTGCTGACCAATCAGGTTTGAATCCCAAACAAACGTGACGTTTGGACTACTGAAGAATTGGACAAAGTCTCCTGCATTATAGGTGCCTGAACCTCCGGCAGAGCGATCGACACTTTTTGGTGAAATGGCAAACACATCACCGAATTGTGCAGCACCGTTTCCAATCACACGCTCAATATGAATAGGCCCAACAATCGCTGGCATCTTTCCACCACCTTTACTCTCCTCATCATATGCCCAGCACAAAAATCCGTGTATATCCAACATATCATCAGCTGCTTTTCTATGCATTAAATGATTGAGGCTGGTTAAACAGTGAAAAGTCCCATAGCATGGTGGCATTTGGATTACTTGTGAGGGACATATAATCACCTGAATTAAAGGCTCCTGCACCGCCGCTAGAGTGATTGACGGCCAAAGGAGCGATGGCCAGAACATCACCGAAAGTAGCGGCACCGTTCCCGTCTAATATCTCAATATGAATGGGTCCAACAATCGCAGGCATCTTGCTTTCCTCCCTATCTGCTTATGTGAGCCATCTTATGCAAAAAGGGAAAAGTTGTGCGTCTGCCCTAAACGTTTAAATGCTGTTCTTTTCGAGAACGTTGACGAAGCTGAATCAATCTCACAATATTTAGTGTAATGGCTTTGAGCAACGCATAAACAGGGACAGCAAAGATCATGCCAAGTATTCCGCCAAAGCTCCCTGCGCCAATTAATAGCAGGATAATAGTCAATGGATGTGTGTTGAGACGCTTCCCAATGATTAATGGAGAAATCACGTTTCCATCAATTTGCTGGACGACAAGAATCACAATCACTGTCACAACCGCTTTTCCAGGCGAATCAAGAAAGGCAATGAGCACAGCCGGCGCTGCGCCAAGATAAGGCCCAAGATACGGAATGACGTTTGTAATAGCAATGATAATGCCAAGAATGAGCGCATATTTCACACCAATTAATAAATATCCGATAAAGCAAGCGACTCCAACAAATAAACATACAACAATTTGCCCCTGTATGTAAGCAGCAAGCGTGTCGTTTAATTCTTTGAAGATCTTCAGTCCTTCCTTGCGGTAAGACATTGGCAAGAACTGAACAAGCTTGTCCGGAAACTTATGCCCGTCTTTTAGCATATAAAATAAAATAAATGGAACCGTGATCACTACAAGTGCAATATTCGTAATCACGCCAAACACAGCAGACATACTTGATGCAATATTTTCTGGTAAATCTTTTAATGTCGAAACGATCGTCTGTTCAAATTTGGAGACAGACACATAATCTTGGTTCATCATCCAATTAAATGTTTTAGAATGCGAGAAGTCGTTAATAAACTTTTGCATGTCCGTCACATAACCAGGGAAGCTTTTGACCAGTCCACCCACCTGCATGACAATGACAGGTCCAGCAACATTGACAATGAAGGTGATGAGTCCGATGAATAGAAGATAAATGATCAGAATGGCGAGTGACCTAGGAATCTTCTTGGACAGGATTCGCACAATTGGATTAAAGATAAAAAAGAGAATCCCTGCCAGCAAGATGGGGACAAACAGTGTTGACGCAAATAAAATAATCGGCCGAAACAAAAACGAAACCTTTGTTGATACATACACAATGAGTAAAACAAGTAGTATTTGGAATGTCCAAAAATGGACTTTAGATTTTAACAAATATGCTCCTCCTATTACGTATTGTTCTTATTAAAAACTACTATTCCCCCCACCTTCTGTCAACTGCTTATCGTTTTAGAACCATATTTTTTGAAAAATAAAGAACAATTGGTATATCAAGCACTTTTTCCAGATATACATTCTGTAAGCATGAAAAAAGCAGATACTAATGCATCTGCTTTTTACACTCTTTCACTGTGATCAGGCATCACCGACACGATTTGCTGGATTCTCACATAAAACACTGATTTTGCCCCCGCTTCAATCACAATATGATCCGGCATGACTTCCTTCAATTTTCCACGTACTGTATCTTTCACTGTTTGAACAATCAACCTCATACCGACCACTTTCTGCAATGTTTGATAAACATATGGATCAACTAATGAAACAAGCTGTGGACTTCCTTGTTGTGCCATCCTATCTGCCCCTTTACTTGTGTATTTACCCACAGCGTATGCAATGACCCATGTGAATGTCAATCGGCAAACCTAAAACATTAGTACTACATTTTTACAAATTGTATGTTTTTACTTTTTTTAGAAGTATAATAGATTGGTGCTGCCAACAACTTAAATTATTTGAAGAGGTGAATGATCTTGAAAAAATTAATCTGTATCGTTACTGTTATGCTCTTTCTATCCTCTGCAAGTTATGCGTATGCAGGCACAATTGGAGATGAACCTGGAACACCAGGCAAGTGGTTTAAAGGGGAAGAGCCGGTTCAAAAAGACGAGGCAAAACCCCCACTTGTTTTTGTTCATGGCATTAACGGCTCCTCCTCCACATGGTTTGATCGAAACGATATGGCAAAACAGGCTGTTCTGAATGGATACGAAAGCGCATTCATAGATTTGTATCCAGATCAGGACATGAAAAAGAATGGTAAACTATTAGCCGAAAAGCTAAAAGAGATTTATGATATTTTCGGAAGAAAACTCATTATAATCGGTTATAGTAAAGGCGGGGTGGATACACAATCTGCACTTGTCTATTACAACGCCCATCCATATGTAGATAAAGTCATCACACTCGGGTCTCCTCATTACGGAACGCCGTTAGCCGATTTAGCGTATAGCAAAGTCGGTAGTTGGCTTGCGCAAATTCTTGGACAAAAAAGCCACGCGCTCTATTCTTTACAAACGGGTCCCATGGCCGCTTTTCGAAGTGAAACCGACCGGCTAGAGACGTTCCCAAATAAATATGTCACCTATTCTGGTTCAGAATGGGGAACTTTTGGCAGTGTATTGTATTTAGGCGGCATGTACTTAAAGAGCTTTGGTGCAAACGACGGCGCCGTCACGGTCAGCAGCACAAGGTTATCGTATGCAAACAATATCTTAACGGGAAAATGGGATCACTTTTCGATCAAAAACGGCACAATCATGTTCCCAGTGTTCAAAAACCATCTACTAGCAAACATCGCAAATACTGAAAATGAAGATGACCCGAAACAACATGATCCAGCCTCTACTGAGCTGAATACAGACGTTTATGTAAAAGGCGGGGAAAATGAAAAGGATAAAACAGAGGAGTTCTATGTAGAGGAAGGAACGAATGGCTTATCGATTCAGTGGTTAAATACAAGGCAAGAAGCAAAGCTGGAAATTGTCTCCCCAACTGGAGATGTCTTAACAAAACTTAAGACAACGGAAGCATCATTCCCATATGAAGGCGCATATTCACACCATGTGCAAATCAATAAACCCGTTCCTGGAAAATGGACGATTCGATCAAATTCAGGAAAAAAGGCTCCTTATTTACTGCTTGTTTCCTATGATTCACCATTAAATGAAGAAATTAAAGTGGCAGCAGCGAAATCAGGAGATGCATCAACACATTCTAGCAGTCTGATCAAACAATTAAGCAAAAAAGTAGAAACCATTTACTTTAAAGATGCAAAAAAAGATCATCCACTGAAAACGACGAGTTCTTCATCAGATGTTCAATTGAACAAAGAAGGTGCTTATTCGGTCACGGTGCATTACACAGGACTCACTGCGTCAGGAACATCTGCGTTTAACCGAACCGTTATTCGCACATTGTATGTGGATCAGCATGGAACGATTCATGGAGACATTCCCTACTAAACAGAGCGTTTCATCGGCTGAAGTGCCTGCTGCACTTTCTGATCCAATTCAGCAATTTTTTTCATTGCCAATGATTCATCTATTTGTCTGTAGTGATGGTGTCCGCCAGGCTCTTCATCCATTTCATCTGCTTTCTTCACAATTTGCTGGAGTGTGTTCTTATGCAGGTCGCCCTCTGGCAAATAAGAATCTGTGTGAAGCAGAATCGCAAGCGCAATATCTTTGGCTGCTTTTGGTTCCTCACTGAGTCGTATGAGCAGCTTGTGTGCCCGCTCTGCACCTTTAATCGCATGAATATCATTTCGTCTATATGTCTCGTAATCCCATTCTCCACCTGCTGTATACCATTCATAGTGACCAATGTCATGCAAGAGTGCTGCTTTCACAGCAAGGTCTGGGTTAATTCCTGCTTGCATCGCCAGTTTGAATGCATGATAAGCACAAGCAATTGCATGGGCTTTTCCTGAACGATTTAAATATTTTTGAGCGACTGGATGGGTATAAACATCCATTAATGTAACCTTTCTCATGGAAACCCCTCCTTATCTATATTTTAAGCATCCTAACATATTCTGAAAAGAAACTCAAATGTTCTGTCATACTTCATATGAGTTGCAAAATTAGCTTATGCCACGTAAGCTGTCTTTGCTTGTACAATACGAAAAAAGCAGTCATTATAACTGCTTTAGATTGTTGACAAAAGGGCTAAAATGAGCTTTATTTTAGCCCCTTGTCTTCTTTTCAGCGTGATTGAAAACCTTTGAAGTCTAGGAAGGACGAGTACTGGAGCGGAGCACCAGCTGGATCATCTGCTAAAAGATCGAGCCAATTACCAGCCACTGCATCTGGACTCTTCAGCGTGCCTGTTTCATATAATTTCTGAAAACATTCAATTTGTTCGAAATCCTGTTTTGATGACTTTCTAATCTCTTCCTGCATATCTGTATCAATCGTGCCGGGTGAAAAGGAAAAAGTCGTGTTCGGGTGTGCCTCGTCTTGCTGTTCCTCATGTAAAGTCCTCATAAACATATCAAGCCCTGCCTTTGTGCTAAAGTATCACTCCATCCTTTGTATGGATTTTTGGCCGCTCTAGAAGAAAGATGAACGATCGTTTTCTTCCCTTTGAATGATTGAGTCTGTTCGGCAAATACATGACTCAGAAAAACCGGAATAACAAGGTTTAACATATAATGCTGATGAAGTGTATCCTGTCCGCATCCATTAGCTCTTCCCTTTTCACCGCTAACTTTGCCAGCAAGGCTGTCATCTTATTTTTATAGTCTTTCAAGTATTGAGCTTCAAACTCTTTAATCAGCTCTTCTTGAGACGCTTTCACAAGGTGAGTTAATCCAGTTGATTGCACGGGAATTGCATCTTCTCTCTATTTCTGAACAGATTGAATGGCACCATCAGTTGTTTTTCGCTCTTAATCTAGTATTTAACAGTTTTTCGGTCATATATTCTTAATAAGTGCACGCACGCTAATTTATTTTTTACTACGTTATGATTGTACTATTAGTATTCATTCATAACCAATGTGCTCAGATCTAAAGTTTTCTGTTTTTTAAAGTTTATGACATTTTGTTATTGATTTACGAGCCTGATTCTCTTCATAATGTAAGTACGTGAAATATTCGAAAAAGCAGGGGTTTTTTATGACAAAAAAGATAGATCCGTTTAAGTATAGTCTTGATCGTTTAGAGGATGTGGCAGATCAAATTAGTGATGTGCTCAATTGCCCTATTACTATAGAAGATACTCATCATCGATTAATAGCATATAGTACACACAATGATTTCACTGATCCCGCTAGAACTTCTACCATTATCTCCCGCCGTGTACCGGAAAAAGTCATTAATCGCCTTTGGAAGGACGGCATTATTCCTACACTCCTTAAAACAGGGGAACCGCTTCGTGTACCCCAAATTGCCGAAGTGGGTCTTTCTAGCAGAGTCGCCATTTCGATCTGGAAGGACAAAGAGGTGCTTGGATTTATCTGGGCTATTGAATCAACGCAGCCTTTTTCAGAAGAAGACATGGACCTTCTCAAGATGGCCGCACATGCCGTTAAAAACAAATTGCTCAATTTACAAATTCGAAAAACGAAAACAGAAGAACGCAATCAGGAGCTTTTTTGGAAGATGCTCACAGGTCATATTCACGAAAAGGGTGAGATGCTTGACCTATTTTTGAGACTTGGCATGAGATGCCCGGATACGTATGCCATTATCATCTTTCGTCTTCGCGACGAACTCACAGAGGAGACGGAAAAAAAGCTTTCCTATCTGCTTGAAACAACGCAGCAAGTGCAGGTGCTATTAACGACTG
The DNA here is from genome assembly GCF_037104745.1 of Bacillus sp. FJAT-53060. Lineage (NCBI taxonomy): Bacteria > Bacillati > Bacillota > Bacilli > Caryophanales > Bacillaceae > Bacillus > Bacillus sp. FJAT-53060. The sequence continues at coordinate 4,500 of NZ_JBAWSW010000052.1, read as the reverse complement.
TTGATTTTCACGAATTGATTATTCTTGTCGCACCTAAAACGGAGCACCCGCTTCAGGATATTAAACAATTCACAAGCGGCATGCTTCAGCAACTGTCTGACCGCTATCATATCCATCACGTTCAGGCGGCCATTGGCGGAATTTATGATCATATCACTCATATTCAGCCCTCCTATAAAGAAGCACTTGCTGTATTAAAAACAAAAGAACGCTTCCCTGTTGAAACGGAACGGTTAAACAGTTTTTCTGAACTTGGCATTTATCAATATTTAGATGTGCTTGCTGAAAAACGAAAGAGCTCGTCTTATTCCAGTTACTCGTTATCAAAGCTGGAGGATTACGACCTAAGGCATCATTCTAACCTAGTCGAGACCCTTGAACGGTTTATTGATTGTGACAGCAATGCCAATGTTGCCGCAAAGCAGTTAAACATTCATATCAACACCTTGAATTACAGACTGAAGCGGATTACAGACATTGCAGAAATAGATTTAAAAAACATGAATGAGAAAATGACCATTTATCTTGATATGAAGCTAAAAAACGTCTATTTGTGAAATTTCACAAAGAGGCGTTTTTTTATTTTTTGTTTCAACCGAAGAATTTTCTAAACTTTCAGGATACACTATACATACAATATCAATAGACAAACATAGGAGGAAATAAATATGATCATCGGCATTCCGAAGGAGATAAAGAACAATGAAAACCGAGTGGCATTAACACCAGGAGCAGCTTCTCAATTGCTTTCTGCTGGACACCAGATTTTAATTGAAACAAACGCTGGTTCTGGAAGCGGATTCACTGATGACGATTATGTATCTGTTGGTGCAGAGATTCTTGATCAGGCAAAAGATGTGTGGTCATCTTCTGATATGATTATGAAGGTTAAAGAACCATTATCTGAAGAGTATCCGTATTTCAGAGAAGGTCTCATCTTATTTACGTACCTGCATCTCGCAGCAGAGCCCTCCTTGGCTGAAGCATTAAAACAAAAAGGCGTCACAGCCATTGCTTATGAAACGGTAACAGACGGGAAATCCCTTCCCCTGTTAACACCTATGTCAGAAGTGGCAGGCAGAATGGCCGCTCAAATCGGTGCACAATTTTTAGAAAAGACAAAAGGCGGAAAAGGCATTTTGCTCGCAGGCGTGCCAGGGGTATCAAGGGGAAAAGTGACCATTATAGGTGGCGGTGTTGTTGGAACAAATGCAGCGAAAATGGCTATCGGACTTGGCGCAGATGTAACTCTCATTGATTTAAATGCGGAACGATTGCGTCAACTTGACGATCAGTTTGGTCATCAAATGAAAACGTTAATGTCTAACCCCGTCAACATTGCAGATTCAGTCAGTGAGGCAGACCTTCTCATTTGCGCCGTTCTTATCCCAGGGGCAAAAGCACCAACCCTTGTGACAGAAGAAATGGTGAAACAAATGAAGCCTGGTTCCGTCATTGTCGATGTAGCCATTGATCAAGGTGGCATTGTGGAAACAGTTGACCATATCACAACACATGATCAGCCCACTTATAAAAAACACGGCATTTTACATTATGCCGTCGCCAATATGCCAGGTGCGGTTCCGAGAACATCAACTGTTGCTTTAACAAATGTCACCGTTCCTTACGCACTGCAAATTGCAAATAAAGGCGCTGCAAAAGCCATCAAAGAAAACAACGCCATCGCAGAAGGGGTCAATGTCATGAACGGACATATCACATATGAAGCCGTCGCTCGTGATCTAGGCTATGATTACGTGCCTGTAAGTAAAGCAATTGATACGTCTTTTATGACAGAAGCTTAATATGCCACCCGCCCTTTACATGGGCGGGTTTTATTGTTAACCAAAAAATAATAAAGGTTGACAAAAGTTTCTCTTCCCCTTAATCTATTTGTACAGTTAAGACAGGGGGAAACATCATGCAAAAGAAGACAAGAACTGCTGACTTTGTGCTAGTCGGAATGTTTGCCGCACTAATGGCTATAGGTGCAAATATCACATCGATCGTGCCGTTTTTACAGGTCGGCGGAATTCCACTCACGATGCAGCCGTTTTTTTGTGTCCTTGCTGGTCTTTTGCTTGGCAGACGGCTTGGCGCATTAGCCATGATTGTATATGCCTTAGTTGGGATTGCTGGAGCACCTGTATTCGCACAATTTTCAGCAGGGTTTGGTGTCATTTTAGGCAAAAGCGGCGGCTTTGTGTTATCGTACATTCCTGCTGCCTGGCTTGCCGGATTCATTCTAGAAAAAAGAAAACACCCTGGCTTTGGCCACTTTTTGCTTGCAGCCATTGCTGGAACGACCGTGATGTATGTGATCGGGACAACCTATATGTACATCGCGTTAAATGTTTGGCTGAATGCACCGATTTCTTATCAAACAACGTGGTTCTTCATGATCTGGTTTATGGTAAAAGATTATGCTTTCACCATTTTACTTGCAATGCTGGCACCTAAAATTTATCGCTCTGTTTCAAAAGCCACATCTTTTCGAAAAGAACAAACTGCTTCCTAAATATCAAAAAAGGCTAAAATGATCTATATTTTAGCCTTTTGTTTCTTTTCAGCGTAAAACATTTCATGTTACAGGATAATCGCCGCAAGCCAGCCGAACAGGACAAGCGGAACATTATAAAAGGCGAATGTCGGCACACATGTACCCCAAATGTGGTGATGCTGTCCATCCATATTCAGGCCAGATGTCGGTCCAAGGGTACTGTCACTTGCAGGTGAACCTGCATCACCTACAGCGGCAGCTGAACCAATGATTGCAATAGTTGCCAGTGGACTAAAGCCTAAGTGCATGCAAAGCGGAACAAAGATGGTTGTAATAATTGGAATAGTGGCAAACGATGATCCAATGCCCATTGTCACTAGCATACCAACCAATAGCATCAAAATCGCTGCTACACTTTGGCTGTTTCCGATGAGCTGAGAAGATGCTTTGACTAGTTCTTCAATATCCCCTGTTTTCGTTAATACGTTGGCAAATCCAGCGGCTACAAGCATCACAAAACCGATAAATGCCATCATATTCATCCCAGAGGTAACGAGCGCATCAGCTTCATCCCGTTTCATCATGCCTGTGACAAACAGGACAAGAAGTCCTGCCAGTGCGCCGAAGATCATTCCTTCTACTCCAAGGCTTTGAGATAAATAGAGTTGAACGATTAGTGATACAAGGATAGCAAGAACAGCAAAGAACAAGCTCTTTTTCGTATAAGCTGATTTTTCTACATCCGTTATATCACGATTCTCATATACTTTTGGCTTGCGATACACAAAAAGTGAAACAAGCAGCCCGAGGACCATGCCTCCTACAGGAATGAGCATCGCAAATGGAATATCTGCTAATTGAACTGTCAGTCCAGCCTCTTTCATGTTATCGCGAAGTATCCCCTGAAAGATTTGCCCAAAGCCGACTGGAAGTAAAATATATGGTGCAGTGAGTCCAAAAGTCATCACACATGCTAACAGTCTGCGGTCAATTTGAAGTTCATTAAAAACTTTTAATAACGGCGGGATTAAAACTGGAATAAAAGCAATATGAACAGGAACGACGTTTTGTGAAAAACACGATACGATCAAAATAACCAGAATGATGAGCACTTTTGATAATGTTTTTCTTCTTGAATCGCCATCTTTTCCTAGAAGCTTCACTGCTCCTTCAACCATGGCATCTGGAAGACCTGTTTTCGTCAGCGCAGCAGCAAATGCACCTAAGAGCGCATAACTAATCGCAACTGTCGCATTTCCGCCGAGTCCGTCAGTAAAGGCTTCAACCGTTCCTCCAAGACCTAATCCGCCTACAAGGCCACCCGCTAAAGCGCCAAGTGCTAGCGCAATGACTACATTGACCCGTAGCAGGCTTAATATCAACATTAAAACAACTGCTATCACAACTGCATTCATGATGAAACCTCCAAAATCCTTTAGTTTACTAATGTAGTAGATAATTAAAGTACTAACGTATGTTACCACAGAAAATTTTTCTCGTCAAATAGCGTATGTCCAATAAAAAAGCTCCGCCATCTGGGACTGACCCCCGTTTTTGAGACAGGGATCAAAACACCTTTATACAGCCAATTGCCGATAGTTTAGATGTATACACAGAACCTTGATCGCTATGTAACACGCAGTTCTTAGGCAGTGCTGGGAGCTGATCAAGTGTTTTTAAGATAAAGTCTGTGTCCTGCTTATCACCAATATTAAAAGCAATCACTTCTCCATTATATAAATCCAATATACTGGAAAGGTACAATTGTTTCTGTCCATAAGGCAAATATGTGATGTCCGTTACTAGTTTTTCAAGAGGACGATCAGATTGAAAGTTCCGATCCAGTATGTTACCGGCCACGGCATAGGGTTGTCCATTCTTCTTACGCTTTTTCATTTTAACACGGCATTGCCACTGGTTTTTCTGCATGATACGTTGAACAGTTTTATGGTTAATACGCATTCTCCTTTTTAGTATGGCTGTGATTTTTCGATATCCAT
>NZ_JBAWSW010000051.1:0-16123 GCF_037104745.1 Bacillus sp. FJAT-53060 | reverse complement strand
CTAAAGCCACTACTTCTAATTGATTTCTTCTCTCTTCTTCACGTTTCGATAACATGTTCATCCCCCGCAGAATTGTGTTATTACCCTTATTATACAAAAAAGCTTGTAGACTTTGTCTACAAGCTGATAAACCCCCGAAATGGGGGTTTATTTCAAATAAAACTGAATACAACGTATATCGCAACTTCAGCTACAAGTAAATAGATCATGTACCTTGCATATCTATACACATCATCGTCGTGAGCAGTTTTCTTACTTTTGAATGTCCATGCAAATAAACCTAAAACAGTTAACGCTAAGATGATTTTAAAGACATTTATTCTGATATCCTTTCAATAGTTGGCATACCAGCAATTGGTGGTATAGAGAACGTCCACATTTTTGAAAATACATTTAATTTTTCACCTATTTCATAATGATCATCTATAGAAATAGGAACTCTTAAAATTTTCCCTTGAGTAGCAAGCTCCCACCAATTATTTTGGTAAAGGAGTGCCTCCTCTTTTGTAGGTGTATCTGCAACAATCATATATTTGTTATCTACTGAGATCACATACCCTGTAAAAGGGATCTGTTCTTGTTTTTGAACAGAAGGGGAAGAATGATTTACCCCTTCTTTCGACTCCGCGAATGCTGGAACCCCGCCTAAAGTTAATCCACACCCCAGAGCTAAAGTTGTTGCGACTGTCGCAAGTTTTTGTTTTGTTGAAATCATATGTATAGCCTCCTTTTGTATTTTGCTACACTTATACATTTCTAAATTGGAAAGTTAACCCCTTTATAAATTGTATTATTTAACAAATATGTCACACTTATAAAAGGGAGTTATTCCGAAACAAGGCCACCTGTAATCGTAAAGAGATTTTCTCAAACGTCAAATCCTCAGTTTCTTCTTAGATCTAATGGTCAATTCTTGAATGCTTTAAAGCACACCTTAAAAACTTATCTTACAAGGAAAAATCTCTCTTAGAACTTTAACTGATTAACAGGTCGTCATCTAACTCAATATAATGGATGCTGCATGATGACTTTCAGAAGTTTCTTCTATAAGAATGTGTCCTTTACTCTATTGGAAAGTTCATGATTCCAGAAATAAACTTTCTCTGCAATGTGATCATGGATTTGTCAATCATGTTTTCACGCTTTCTTTAGCAGGACTCATATGCTTGCTTGAAATTTACGCTAAAAAAGCTTCTAAATGAATCACTCAGAATGCTTAGCTTTTTTCTGTTCTCCCACCACTTCTTTAGAGTTTTCTCATTCTCATTAGCATTCTCTCATTTGTTTTCCAGAAAGGAAGTGTTAACAAATGTGTTCCCGTCAAATGAGCTTCTTCTGCTGTTGCCAAAAATACTGTCCATGAAAGCGAATCCTGTGAAAAGTATTTGTTGCTATTTCTCAATAGAATAATCTAGGTGAAGTTTTATTGGTTATTTACTATATATAGCTTTACCTCTTCCGTTATTGCCCTGCCGCTAAACACTTCTGCAGCTATAATTTGGAATGATTTCAAATATCTCTGTAAGAATCTGATGGTACTCTTCTTCCGTTATGACTCGCTTTATTTTTTGTCCTTTTTTTGTTTCTGTAAAGCTTCGTTTTGTAAGGGATATATGTCCATCTTCAACTAATTTGATGATAATGTATCCTTTATTAAAAGGAGATTCTGGGTGTTCTACAATGATATCTTGTGTGGCATTTACTTTGTTTGTATCTATTGCATCCAAAGTAAATGCATATCCATTACGCCATGTATCTGTAAGTTCAGAATCAAGAAATTGAGCAGTTTCTCCATTTTCTCCTTTTCGCATTTCAAATAAATAGGTTCCTTTTTCAGTATTTTGCTTACGAATGCGATATTTTCCTGTTTGAGACGAGATCACTTCACCGCTGAATGGAACTGGATATAATGGAAGATATGAGGCAAAACCCACGTCTATAATATATTTTTGGCCATCATAATTTAAAATAATCATTACATGGCCGTTATCTGGCATCCACTTATCACCACTCAAATCATAGACTGTCCCAGTTGCTCGGTAGACATCAAATCCACAATCTTTTAAAAAGTAATATAATAAGGAATTAAGTTCATAGCATAGCCCTCCACGATTATTTAATAATAATTTTTCTTGAATGTTCTTTTTGTTAATTTTTGTAATTTCTTTTTCCATAACGTCCAAATTTTCATAAGGCAACACACATCCCATCTTCAGAAGAATTTCATGCAAATCTTCAAATTTTACATCCTCTTTCGGGTCCACCTGTAATCTGGAGAAAAAAAGCCGTTGAAATTCAGTCATGATAAATTCCCACCTTTCATTTGCAAAATTACCTTATAATACCACATTACATAATTTGTGTATTTAATCAAGCGGAAAGATAAAAAGATTATCATTGTTCATTAATTATAAAATGTAAATTAATTACTTTTTGAATATTAATTATAAGTTAAGTGTCATTTGGCATACGATAAAAATCAAAATAATGTTTGATCCCTTTTTTTCCATAAACATTTTTTATTCATTGTGTTTATGTAGCTGTGCAAGTTCATTTTTTGTGATTTTGATCTTGTTGCACATATTAGTTATAAGAGAAGGGACTTCCACTCTTTTTATCTTCGTGAATTTAATGCGATCGAAGTACAATTTCTTAACCATTGCATAGGATGGTTTTATATAAAGGTGAAGGGGTTGAGTTAAAATGTACAATAATCCTTATTTTTATCCATATCAATATCCTTATTATGTAAGTGTACCAAGGTATCATTATAGCGTACATCCTCCCGGTTACTGGAATTTCCCTCATGAAAGAAGGCTTGAAAACTTTAACGTTGATGGAAAAAGACGGTTAAAAGATTATGGAACAAAACCATTTGTCATCAATATCAATGAAGCAACAAAGCAAAATAACACTTATCGTACTGCCATATGGACAGGAACACATTTGCAAACTACTTTAATGAGTATTGACGTTGGTGAAGATATAGGGTTGGAAATGCATCCTGACGTTGATCAATTCTTAAGAATTGAACAAGGTCAAGGGATTGTTCAAATGGGAAAAAGTAAAAATAATTTAAAATTTAATAGAAATGTGTATGATGATTCTGCCATATTTATACCAGCCGGAACATGGCATAACCTAACTAACACAGGGAATATTCCGTTAAAACTTTACTCGATATATGCACCTCCTAATCATCCATTTGGGACTGTCCATGTAACCAAAGAAGACGCCTTAGCTTCGGAAGAAGGTCATAGTCATGGAAATAGAATTTAGTTCTTTTTGATAAGACTCTAGATGAGAACGAGCGGGTCCAGCACATAGAATGTTTAGTGAATAAAGGATTGGAGGATGTTAAAAGGGGAATAAATTCTACACACATTCTCAAGAATTTATTCTAATGGGAGTTCTTGTAGGAAAAGTCTACTCTGAAGAATGGGAACGTACAGGAGAATCGAAACGTCGGTTAGTATCACTCATTATGGCAAAAATAATGGTAAATTGAATACGTTTTTCTCACAAGTTTAACTTGTATCTTTTGAACTTAATGACATAGTATTTTTTAATTTCCCTATTTTATGACCATCTTTCACTTATTTTTATATATTACATTGACACCATCTTTTTCTATGATAAAATCAAATTGTGATAATGAGAATCGTTATCAAATGATATGAATATAGAATGGATAGGTGAGGTACATGTTCAGAAAATCTTTTTGGTCGTTGTTAGTTGTGCTCTCCATCGTTTTACTTGCGGCTTGCGGGAATAATAGCAGTGAAGGCAAGTCAGATAGTAAAGATAAAACAAGAACCGTTGAAAGCACTATCGGTTCAACTGAAATAAAGGGGTCACCTAAACGTGTTGTGACGCTGTACCAAGGGGCGACAGATGTAGCAGTTGGTATGGGCATTAAACCAGTTGGTGTGGTAGAATCGTGGCTTGAAACACCTACTTATAAATATTTAAGAGATGATTTAAAGGATGTCAAAATTGTTGGGCAGGAAACACAGCCAAACTTAGAGGAAATTGAAAAGCTTAAGCCAGATTTGATTATTGCATCAAAAGTTCGTCACGAGCAAATTTTTGATCAGTTGAAGGAAATTGCTCCAACTGTTGCAACAGAAACCGTGTTCACCTTTAAAGATACAGTGAAATTGATGGGTGAAGCGTTAGATCAACAAGACAAATCGAAAGAATTGTTAACGAAGTGGGATGATCGTGTTGCTGACTTCAAAGAAAAGGCGAAAAAAGACATCAAAAACTGGCCAATGAATGTGGCAGTTGTCAACTTCCGTGCAGATCATGCAAGAATCTATCAAACTGGCTTTGCGGGGTCTATTTTAACAGAGCTTGGTTTTGAAGGACCGAAGAATGTCAAAGATAAAAAGCAAGATATCATCACACTAACAGACAAAGAGAGCATTCCACAAATGAATGCTGATGTGATCTATTACTTTATGGATGATCAGGATAAGGCGGTTGAAAAAGCGTATAAAGAGTGGACAAATCATCCTTTATGGAAGCAGCTTGACGCAGTGAAAGCGAAACAAGTGCATCGAGTAGATGAAATCACTTGGAACATGGGAGGCGGTATCATTGCTGCGAACATGATGCTTGATGATATTTACGATCGTCTAGGAATTGATAAATAAGACATAGCAGAGGAGAAAATGTGAAAAACCATTTTCTCCTTTTTCCATCACAGTTGAAAGCGGGAATCAGATGAGAAGTTTATTAAAAAAGGATTCAAGCAAGGCACTGCTTTTTGCTGGATTCATCGTGTTGATGTTGGTCTTTTTTATGCTCAGTATTTCCCTTGGGCAAACCTCGATTTCCCTCAAAGCCACCATCCATGCTTTTCTTCATTTTGATGAATCGGATCCAAACAGTGTTATTGTCATGACATCCAGATTATCAAGAGCTTTAATTGCAACGGTCGTTGGATCAAGCCTTGCGATTTCAGGTGCACTCATGCAGGCATTGACAAGAAATCCGCTTGCTGCGCCTGATTTATTAGGGATTAATGCAGGTGGACTATTTTTTATCGTCATCTCCATTGTTTTCTTTTCTGCAGAGTCGTTAACAGTCTATATGTGGACAGCCTTTTTAGGTGCTGCGATTGCAGGGATGCTCATGTTCCTATTGGGTTCCATTGGGAGAGATGGACTGACGCCGGTTAAAATTGTGCTTGCAGGTGCTGCGATATCCGCACTGTTTGTATCCTTTACGCAAGGGCTTTTAATCGTAAATGAACAGTCGATTCAAAGTATCCTGTTCTGGATGGCTGGTTCGGTGTCAGGAAGAAGTATTGATATGCTAATCCCTGTTTTGCCTTATATTCTAGGTGCTACTGTTGTGGCGCTGCTTCTTGGTCGCTCAATCAATGTTCTTTTGTCGGGAGATGATATTGCCAAGGGGCTCGGTCAGCGTACGCTGCTGCTAAAAATCACGATGGGGGTACTGGTCGTCTTTTTAGCAGGTGGTTCCATCGCTGTAGCAGGCTCGATTGGGTTTGTTGGTTTTCTTGTGCCGCATATTGTGAAAAAGCTTGTCGGACCTGACTATCGCTGGGTACTGCCGTATTGTGCCGTCGTGGGGGCGTCACTTTTACTTGTCGCAGATCTTGCGGCTCGTTTTCTGATCATGCCGCAGGAAGTACCGATAGGCGTCATGACAGCAGTAGCAGGAGCGCCTTTATTTGTTTATCTCGTGCGCAAGGGGTTGAAGACAGGTGGCTAAAACATATACAGTGCGTTCAAAGGGTGGGCGCATTTCATTTCAATTTTCAAAGCGGACATTTTTGATTTTACTTTTATTGACGGTCATTGCCTTTGGCTTATTTATTCTTAGTCTCTGTATGGGCAGCCGGTTTATTCAGCCGGTGGATGTGCTGCTGCACTTAATCGGTCAAGGTGAGGGAAATACCTTTGTGTTAAATACGCTGAGGATTCCAAGAACCTTGCTTGCTGTTTTAGTCGGAGCGGCACTAGCGGTATCAGGACTCATTTTACAAGGATTAATTCGAAATCCGCTTGCATCGCCTGACATCATTGGAATTACAAGTGGTGCTTCGTTTGGTGCGATTATGTTCATCGTCTTTTGTATGGGCACTGTACCAATAGCCTATCAGTCATTATGGGCAATTGCAGGTGCTTTTGCGGTGTCGTGCCTGATCTATTTGCTTTCATGGAAAAAAGGGGTCAAACCGATCACACTTGTCCTGATGGGATTTGGTATTTCCGCCATCATGAAGGCGTGTGTGACATTTACCCTTGTTCTCAGTGATACGATGACCACGACAAAGTCATACATATGGCTGACGGGCAGTCTATATGGTTCGACAATGAAAGATGTGACTGCCATGCTTCCTTGGGTGATGATCATTTTACCGATCGTCATGGTGTTAGCAAGAACAATGAATGTGAAGGAGCTTGGAGATGATCTTGCAACAGGTCTTGGGGTAAAGGTACAGGCCAAGCGATTATTCTTTTTGCTGTTGAGTGTGACATTAGCTGGTATTGCCGTTGCATTTGCAGGCAGTATTGAATTTGTCGGACTCATGGCGCCGCATGTCGCAAGGATGATCATCGGCCGTTCTTTCATTGCGCTGGTACCAGCCTCTGCTCTAGTCGGAAGTATACTTGTCATGCTGGCAGATCTTGTAGCTAGAACCGCTTTTCTACCGTTAGATGTCCCAGCAGGTGTATTCACGGCGGCAATTGGGGCACCATTCTTTATTTATTTGTTATATCAACAGCGAAATCGATAAACGAAAGATGGGGGTTTTGATATGAGGCCAGAGTGGGTTGAGAGAGAATTACTTAATTTCGGGGTACACATCACAAATGGACCAATCACGTCCGATCGCACACTTGCTGCGCTTTTTTCAGAAGAATCCGCCATGCGTTTATTGGAAGCTGAACAGGCAGTCATGCATGCACCGAATCTTGCGGTGGCAGCTTCTATGTTTTCAAAGCGCTATGCGTACTTAGCTGTCAGTTCCTCTTTGTACTTGATGACATTGTATGATGACATCTATCAGTTTTCACCGGAGGCATGTGCATTTAGAGAGGATTGGAAAATCGAACTTGATGAAATGCGTTGTTCATTTGCTCAACTAGAAGGAGATCGTCATGAATGGAGAGAGCAGGTTGTGCACACGCTGTTTACGCAGTGTGTCACACCTCTTTTAGACGTACTGAACCGTACATCAAGACTTCCTTATTCTATTTTGTGGGAGAATGTAGCGGTTCGCATCAACTCTCTTTATCACAGCATGATGCGGGAATCTGATGAGCCTGAAGTGAAAAAGCGCGTGCAGAAGGATTATCTGTTTCTGAAGCAAGCGACGGGTGAGATATTTGGAGCGAAGCAAAATCCATTCCGGCACAGTTTAAACTTAGACGAGAGTTTACTGGAAACATCCAACCGGAAGACTTGCTGTATGTATTATCAGCTTGAGAAAAAATCGGAGAGTCTTGATTATTGTCTCGTCTGTCCGCTTGAAAAAAAGAAAGGCACTGCTTGTACGTAGCAGTGCCATTTTGCGTGATTCCCAAATTGCGCTTGCTCATTCAGGATGATTGATGAAAGGATTGCGGTTGTGCTGATACGTTTGATAGATGATCTCGTTGCGGCCTTGGATTGTCCCAAAATTGCCATGAGACTTTGCCCAGACATGCTCTCGATTCCACTGGCTGACTTGGCTTGCTTTGAGCGGGAGACGCCGCTATAGAACAAAAGAACATGGTTTGGATTATGTTTTCGGCGGCACTTGTTTCATGAAAAAGCTTTAATGAAAGGTCTTGAAGCGATGGGGCTTGAATTATTTGGCGATCCTGGTTCTAAAATACCGGTTGTAATACGCATTCTGAATCCACATGATATTGACGTCGAAGCGGTGCGTGCCGATCTGCTCCATCATTTTGAAATTGTATTTATGAGTTCATTTTGGACCGCTTGCGGGACGCATATGGAGGATAGGCACAATGGGCTATAGCTGCCGAAAGGAAAACGTTCTGTTTGTTTTAGCAGGGCTTGAGGCGTTTCTGATCAAAAGGCGGCTCTTTCTATCTATGAACAAGCTGATTAAAGATATCCAATACTCGCAATTTGCGGGTTATTTTTTAGTTGGAAAAGAACCCTAATTTTTGAAAAACTAGACTTATAGGGAGCAAAGTCGCTATACTGAAGAAGTTATTATCATTTTTGTCAGCAGAAAGAGGTTTTTTGATATGAAGAAGATGAGCAGATTATACATTTTGATGCTGAATATTTTTATTGCTATGCTTGGTTTTGGCCTCATTGTCCCTGTCATGCCAAGTTATATTGAAGCCTTTGGGGCAACAGGGAAGACGCTGGGTTTTCTTGTTGCTGCAACTGGTCTTACACAATTTGCGTTATCACCAATCGCTGGCGTACTGACTGACCGGTTCGGACGCAGAAAATTGATTATTGCCGGAATTGCCGGCTTTACCATTGCCCAATTTATCTTTGCGTTTGCCGATCAGCTTTGGATGCTGTTTGTGTCTCGGTTTTTAGGCGGAGCTGCCGGGGCATTGCTGATGCCTGCTATGTTTGCATACATCGCCGATATTACAAGCGAAAAGGAACGCGGGAAAGGGATGGGTCTATTTAGTGCAGCGATGACACTAGGTTTTGTCATTGGACCGGGCGTAGGTGGATATTTAGTGGAGTTCGGTATCGCTTTTCCTTTTCTCATCGCAGGCTCCTTTGCAGCACTTTCCACCCTTTTATCCGTCATGTTTTTACCTGAAACATTAACAAAGGAAAAGCAGGAAGAAGCACGGTTGAACAAAGATATTCATTTCAATCCTTTTGCGCAAATGATTCAAGCTTTAAAGACTTCATACGGTTTTTTGTTTATATTGGCCTTTGTCCTCAATTTTGGAATCATCCATTTTGAATCAATTTTCGGTTTATATGTGGACCAAAAACACGGATTTACACCGAAAGATATTGCATTTGTGATTACGGTTGCAGGACTTGCTGGAGTGCTTGTCCAAGGTGCCTTAGTGAATACCTGTGTAAAACGATTTGGTGAAATGCATGTCGTGCGTTATGCGCTGCTAGGTGCGGCTTTTATGCTGATCGCTTGCCGTTTTGCGCCCTCTTTTTGGTTGATCTTTACCTGTTCAATTTTATTTTTGTCAGCCACCTCTTTTGTGCGTCCAGCCCTCAACACATTGCTATCTAAAATGGCAGGGAATCAGCAAGGATTAGCAGGCGGTCTCAATACGTCCTTTATGAGTCTTGCCAATATCGTCGGCCCGAGCCTTGCGGGCATTTTATTTGATGTGAATATTGAGCTTCCTTTTATGTTTGGGACACTGGTGCTTTGCGTCAGTTTCATTGCGTCCATCGTATGGGCGAAAAAAGTGCAGCAGCATTCTCATGTCGTCTTAAAGGCAGAAGATAAAAAACCGATCAGCACGGAATGATCGGTTTTTTATCTTTTCATAGATTAGATGACATCATCTCTCGCTAAGTGATTCCCTCGACCAGCCGCTATGATGTAAGTGCGTGTGCGTATCAGAATATGAAAATGTCAGGGTTGTGGCATCGGTACTAGGAGGAACCAGCATATCTGAATTCTCCATATCTCGAAGGTCGTACCGCGGTTCTAAATTCTACCATCCTCTCGAATCCGTTGCTGGATGTGACGCGGCACTTCATCCATTTTTCACAACTCCCTGTGTCTCACTTATATGAAGCACGAGAAAAGAAGATTCAACTGAATACGGCGAGACATTTCTCCAGTCGATAAATCACAGTGTTGCGAGAACATACACGCATTTTGCTGTTTCTAAAATATGTCAATGTGTCACTATAGACACAGATAAGGTGTGGATTCGAGAGCTATTGTCGCCTATCTCAGACCAACTGCCTGTCTCTTCCATCAATAAAATGCCCATATCGCCTTTGACAAAAAGAAAGGCAGGAAATGGGCAAACAAATCAAATACTTGATCTAATTTGCTGTTTGCAAACCAAACATAAGAAGGAGATCCCTGAGCTTAATCCAACGGTCGTACCCTCTATCCATCTGCGAAACCATTTTTAGATAGGAAGTTGTCAACTAATATCACACACAAGGAGGCAGGACAAAATCACGTGCCATCAGTCACCTTCATTCAGAATTACGGGTAAATGTGATATGTTGTAGACAGAAGAATTTCTTTTAGAAATATGGGTATCCCAATAGACAAAGGCTTTGATTGAGAGGGAAACCGTCTATACCAGCGAGTGGCAAGAGGTGAGATATTTGATTTATATCGGATTAACTGGATGGGGAGATCATGACAGTCTTTATCCGCCGAAAATAGGCAGCTCTCAAAAGCTGTTTCACTACGCATCAACGTTTCCCATTGTGGAACTGGATGCAAGCTTTTATGCTGTTCAGCCTGAGCGCAATCATGAAAAGTGGATAAAAGATACACCGGACGCTTTTCAATTTGTCGTGAAAGCATACCAAGGAATGACCGGACATCAAAGAGGCGAGATTCCGTTTGCATCGAAGGAAGAAATGTTTGATGCATTTATCCTCTCTTTGACTCCGCTCATTCGGGAAGGGAAACTGGCTATGGTCCTGTTTCAATTTCCCCCATGGTTTGATTGCCAAAAGGAGCACGTCCACTATTTAAGATGGTGTAAGGAGAAGATGGGTGACATTCCGTGTGCACTCGAATTCAGAAACCGGACATGGTTTTCAACTGAATTTTATAAGCAAACCCTGTCCTTTATGGAGAAAGAAGGGTGGATTCATTCGGTCTGTGATGAACCACAAGTCGGAGAAGGGTCCATTCCACCAGTCATACAAGCCACACACCGTGACAAAACATTAGTCCGTTTCCACGGAAGAAATAAACAGGGCTGGCTTCACCCAGCAGACCATGAGAACTGGCGTGAAGTTCGTTACTTATATTTATATAATGAAGCTGAACTAAAGGAATGGAAAAAGAATCTTGACATCCTGCATCAGCAATCAAAAGATGTATATGTCGTGTTTAATAATAACTCTGGGGGAGATGCAGCGGCGAATGGCCAGCAAATGATTAATTTTCTGGATATTACCTATTCAAGTTTATCCCCGAAGCAGTTAGATTTATTTAGTTAAAAGAGAGCTGCGGCTTTCAACCTGAATGAATGGTTCAGTGACAACTTGAGGGAGAGATCGACATGCTGCAGAAGCTATGGTTATATCATACAAACGACTTGCACAGCCACTTTGAGAACTGGGCAAAAATCGCAGCTTATATCGAAGAAAAGCGTCAAGTTCACGATCAGATGCTCTTATTAGATATTGGCGACCATATGGACCGAGTGAACCTAGTGTCAGAAGCTGATTATGGAAAGGTCAATGTCCAGCTCCTGAATCAGCTTGGCTATGATGGGGTGACGATTGGCAATAATGAAGGCATTACGTTGCCACATGATCAACTGGATCAATTGTACGAAGAAGCTCAATTTCCAGTGATCCTGTCTAATTTATTTGAGAAAGGAAAAAGGCCATCTTGGGCAAAGCCTTATCATTTGATCACATTGGAGAATGGGCTGAAGCTATGCATCTTAGGGGTCACCATTGCTTATACCCCTGTATATGAAAAGCTTGGCTGGGACATTACAGACCCGTTTGACAGCATACGGGACATGCTGCATGAAGTAAAAGGACAGGCTGATGTCATTGTGCTCCTGTCTCACCTTGGCATCATTTATGATCGGGAAGTAGCCCGTAATTTCCCAGAAATTGATATCATTTTAGGTTCACACACACATCACCTTTTAGAATATGGTGAAATGGACAATGGTGTGCTTCTTGCATGTGCTGAAAAGTATGGACATTATATTGGCTGTGTAGAGCTGACCATTGACACAGCGCAAAACGAGCTCATAGAGAAAAAAGCGACGGTGCAATCAGTGGATCAGCTCATTAGCGAATCGGATGAAGCCATGACGACCTTGCAGCAAGCAGAAAGAAAAGCGAAAGCACTGATGAAGGAAGAAGTGACATCAATCAAGACGAAGCTTGAAACGAAGTGGTTCGACGAATCTCCGCTTCCGCAACTGTTAACAGATGCTATTAAAGATTGGTGCGGGGCAGAAATCGGCATGATGAATGCAGGCATGGTGCTGGATTCATTAGAGGCCGGGGTTGTGACAAGAGAAGACATCCACCGGATATGTCCGCATCCAATTAATCCGATTCGGGTGACGCTTACCGGTAAACAGCTGCTAGAAACAGTTCAGCGGGCCTGTGAAGAAAAAATAGAACAGCTGCGCATTAAAGGCTTTGGTTTTAGAGGTGAATTGATGGGGAAAATGCTATACAGCGGTTTAACCTATTCATTAAAAGAAGGCGAAGATAAACGAGTAAAAGAAGTCTTTGTTCACGGTCAATTGATCAAAGAGGATGATTCCTATACAGTTGGCACAGTTGATATGTATACACTAGGATCCCTTTTTCCTCATATAAGTGACCATGAACCTATTGAATATTTCATGCCGGAATTTTTACGTGATGTGCTTAGCTGGTGCTTAAAGAAAGCAAGGTGAAATCCGCTTCAGCCTAACACACTCGCCCTTCCTTCACATAAATTGTGATAAAGGGAGTGAAGGGATTTGGTGAATTTAACACCGATTACAATTGATGGCCATTCCTTTACAGCCGTCACCGTCAAACTGCCGAAGACCAATTTCATGGCCGTCACCAATGAGTATGGTTATATTATGTGCGGTGCACTTGATGTCGGGCTCTTAAATGAAAAGCTTGCAGATAGAGGAATCATCGCAGGAAGAGCGGTCGGTGTCAGAACCATTAACCAGCTGCTGGATGCTCCTTTAGAATCTGTGACATACGCCGCAGAAGAGCTAGGGATTCAAGCTGGAACAATCGGAAGAGACGCATTATTAAAAATGGTGAAATAAAATGGAGAGATGATTCCTATCCCCCCGCCTGTCTGCATACACTTGTAATGGAGAAGGGGGGATTTTTTATTGAGAATGAACCGCCGTTATCGCCCCTACAAAAAGGGCCCTTTGCCATTTCGTTATGTCATGCTGCTTGCTGTTGTGTTTTTTGTGCTCTCTACAGTGATTAGTCTTTTCTTCATTAGCCATTCAATAAAACCTACCCTTATTCATATTGCTGAACTAGAAACAGAACGTATAGCCAATCATCTTATTCAATATTCTGTTCAGAATTTTGCAGATGATCAGGAGAATATGAAGGATATGGTGGTGATGAATACAAGTGAGAACGGAAAAGTGACAACCATCGATTTTAATGCTCAAGCAACATCGAAAGCAATGGCTGACCTGTCACGTCACCTCCAAAAAAATTTAGAGGACATTGAAAAGGGGAATTTTCAAAAAGATGCGAAAGAAGCATTAAAGGATCAAGCAGACGGACATGATGGCATTATATACAATATTCCGCTTGGGCAAGCTTCCGGAAATGCATTGATAGCGAACTTAGGGCCTAAAGTGCCTGTACGATTTAGTGTCATTGGTGACCCACATACAGACGTTGAAAAAAATATAAAACCTTATGGCATTAACAATGCCTTGATAGATATTAGTGTGCTGATCGAGGTGAAGGTGAGGGTCATCATCCCGTTTGCATCTGAAGCCATCGTGGTGAAAAATTCTGTTCCTGTTTCTATACAAGCCGTTCAAGGAGACGTACCAGATTATTATAATGGCAGCGGGACGAATTCTGGTGCTCCATCGATTGTTCTGCCAGAGAAAAAGGATAAAGAAGAATAACAGCCCAATAAAAGAATTGGGCTGTTTGTTATGATTGGCGTTTCCGCTCGGCTCTTTCCCACGAACGCAGATGAGGATATGGATCAAACGACCAATCAGTTCGTCCGTTGTCCTTATACATACCATAGTGGAGGTGTGGTGGAAACTTTCCAGATGTGCCAGGAGGACCATAACCGGAACTTCCGACAGACCCAATGACCTGTCCAGGCTTAACAATTTGTCCAGTCTTTAGCCCTTTTGCAAAGCCATTTAAGTGAGCGAAATAATGATAGTGATTTTGAATATCTCGAATGCCTATCCGCCAGCCGCCAAAGCGGTTCCAGCCTTTCATTTCAACGATGCCATATGAGGTCGCACGAACAGGAAGACCATAATGGGCAAATAAATCTGTGCCTTCATGGATTCTTCTGCCTCCAAAGCCTCTTGCATCTCCCCATGTACTTCGGTAGCTGTAATCAGCCCCAACCGGAAGCGGAAATGCATGCTTCCCGAGGTCAAGATGACCGTAGTGCTTATATAGCTTCATAAATGATGAAATGATTCCAACGGTTTTATCACGTCCATAATAGTCCCATAAACCGATTTTTAATTGGTCGATGCTACTGCCATAGTGAAGTAGATATTGAGCAAACGTGAACAACACATCTTCATCGTTATCAATTTCAGCTTTTCCATCCCCATTTCCATCAAGCCCAATACCGTCAAACACTTTAATGCTTAAGGGGGAGGTATCTTGCGTATTCGGGTTTTCTGGCCCAATCCAAATTTCCCGGGGAATGTAGATGCCAATGACGCCTTTTTGTTTCGGTAAATCTTTTCTGCTTTTTCGAATGTTTTGCTCATATTGATCAACAGCAGCAAGTACATACCATGGAACCTGTGTTGTGATGGCAACTTTTTCGTAGAGTGCCATTCGCTGTTTCAATTCATCTGTCTGCTTGTTTTTCCCTTGCGCATGAACAGGCATAGGTATCATTGAAAGAGCTATGATGATGGCTAAAACCACTTTCACAAACTCCAACTCCTTTCTTCGGGCATCATCTTCTACTTTTAGTATGGTTCGATTGCTGTAATTCATAAGAAGAAAATGTTAGTAATTTTCTTTTATTGTTTAGTAGGCTTTTGTGTATTTTTGCAGTTCATTCCCTTGTTGTTCAATCTGTACTATGTTAAAGTGTCTAAAGAAAAGGCTTTATGCCAAAGATTCAATGTTTTGCAGCTGCTGGCTGCATCCATCGTATATAGCAGGAAATGCACCTTTAACGAATTCATATGGAGATGATGGAATTGGCAAAGAAGGAAGAGTACGTAAGAAAACCGGACTGGCTTAAAATTAAGCTGAATACGAATGAAAACTATACCGGTTTGAAAAAAATGATGAGGGAAAACAACCTGCATACCGTTTGTGAGGAAGCGAAATGTCCGAATATTCACGAATGCTGGGCAGTTAGAAGAACCGCTACATTTATGATCCTCGGGTCTGTTTGTACGCGCGCATGCCGTTTCTGTGCAGTGAAAACTGGACTTCCAACTGAGCTTGACCTTCAAGAACCGGAACGCGTTGCAGATTCAGTGGCTTTGATGAACTTAAAGCACGCAGTTATAACAGCGGTTGCAAGGGATGACCAAAAAGATGGCGGAGCAGGCGTTTTTGCTGAAACTGTCCGTGCTATTAGAAGAAAAAGTCCATTCACGACGATTGAAGTTCTCCCTTCAGACATGGGTGGCGATGATGATAATTTGAAAACATTGATGGATACACGCCCTGACATTTTAAATCACAATATTGAAACAGTGCGTAGGTTAACACCAAGGGTTCGTGCACGTGCTACATATGATCGGTCATTAGAATTCTTGCGTCGTGCAAAAGAAATGCAGCCTGACATTCCAACGAAATCCAGTATTATGATTGGACTCGGTGAAACGAAAGAAGAAATCATTGAGGTCATGGATGATCTTCTTGCCAATAATGTAGACATCATGGCAATTGGTCAGTATTTACAGCCTTCGAAAAAGCATTTGAAAGTACAAAAATACTACCATCCAGATGAGTTTGCAGAGCTGAAGGACATTGCGATGTCAAAAGGCTTTAGCCACTGTGAAGCTGGGCCGCTTGTCCGTTCTTCCTACCATGCAGACGAACAAGTAAACGAAGCGTCTAAAAAGCGTCAGGCGCAAGCATAACAAAAGAAAACGCCAGAGGACGTCGGGACTGACCCCCGTTTTTGAGACAGGGATCAAAACACCTTTATACAGCCAATTGCCGATAGTTTATCGGTGATTGGTTGTTTAGTTTTGTTTGAATACGAATGTTGTTATAATAATAAATGTAT
>NZ_JBAWSW010000050.1:0-16154 GCF_037104745.1 Bacillus sp. FJAT-53060 | reverse complement strand
CTCAAAAAGCTAGCAAACTGGACATGGAAAGGACCATGTCCAGCGTAAGACAACTGATAAATTTTATCAAAATAAGTGAAAACCCCACTTTTACTTGAAGTAAAGGTGGGGTTTGTCTACGGTCTGAGAACCCCATCTATTGGGGTTCTTTTTGATTAGCTTGAAAGTTGTGTTGGCTCAGGAACATCTTGTGCAGTCATCACACGATGTCCTTTTTCAGGGTCATATTGCCCTTCCCATTTAGACATCACGACAGCTGCAAGTGCATTACCTGTTAAGTTGACAACAGTCCGTGCCATATCCATGATACGGTCAACACCTGCAATAAATGCTAGGCCTTCAGCAGGTACACCGATCGTTCCAAGTGTTGCGAGTAATACGACAAATGAAGTACCAGGAACGGCAGCCATACCTTTTGATGTTACCATCAGCACAAGAACAAGTGTGAGTTGCTGTACGATCGTCAGGTCTATGCCATATACTTGTGCAAGGAAAAGCGCGGCGATGGATTGATATAAGACGGAGCCGTCCAAGTTAAACGTATAGCCGATTGGGATAACGAAAGAAACAATTCCCTTTGGACATCCGATGCGCTCCATTTTATCCATAACTCGTGGTAAAACCGTTTCGGAGCTGGATGTACTAAAAGCAAGAAGCATTTCGTCTTTCATGTAAGCGAGAAATCTGAAAATATTGACGCCAATCATCTTTCCAATAATTCCGAATACAACGATAAGGAAGAGCGCCAGCGCAAAATAAACAAGACCTACGAGCTTACCTAATGAAATTAGAGATTCAAGACCAAATTTTGATACTGTGACACCAATGAGTGCAAAGACACCAAATGGTGCAGCTTTCATTACAACATTAACGACATGGAACATGGCGTGTGATACCCCTTCAAAGAAGGCGAGCACAGGTTTGCCTCTTTCACCGATTGCTGAAACGCCAAGTGCAAATAGAACAGTGAAGAAAATAATTGCAAGCAAATCACCTTCCGCCAGTGATTGGAAGAAGTTCGTCGGAACGATATGAAGGAACGTATCAGCAACTGATTTACTGCTTTGTTCTTTTTCCGTTTCAACATACTGGCTTATATCTTGTTTTTCTGTATGTCCAAAGTCAACGCCCGCTCCTGGGTGAGCGACGTTCGCGAGGACAAGACCGAGGAGGATCGCAAATGTTGTGATAATTTCAAAATAAAGAATGGTTCTAAAACCAAGCTTCCCTACTTTTTTACCATCACCGGCACCTGCAACTCCTAGAATTAAACTAGAAACGACAATCGGGATGACAATCATCTTAATGAGTCTTAAGAAGAAGTCTCCAATTGGCTTTAAATATGTCTCAACACCTGGGTTACCGAAAAAGATTGCACCAACCACGACACCGAGAATGAGACCGATTAGGATTTGAGTAGCTAATCCAAATTTTAATTTTTTCATAGATTTCCTCCCTGACATACTTCATTAAAGGAATATTCCCATCATATTAAGTTTTAATAGATGAATTAAAGTATAACTAAAATTAAAGAAGTCCGTCCACGATTAAATTATATTGAGAAAATACAAAATTATAAGAAAAAATGGATATTTCGACCCCTCTTCCTTCTATAAAGTCAATAAAAAGTGCCTTCAGGCCTAAAATTCATTATATAAAAATACTAAAAAACCCTTTTAGTATCAAGGGTTTTCCCTTTTTACCTATTTTTCAGAAAAAATAAAAAGCACTTTTGACTCCAACCGATAGTTGAGGAAAAAAGTGCCTGTTTATTCAATTTTTATCTATTTAAAATAACTTACTTGTGAGCATTCCTCACATTCATTACCATAACACTCGTGCTGTTCCATTAAGTCATTTCCACATTTTGTGCATTTCTTTGAGGGCAAATTTCTAAAAAACTCAGTGATTTTTCCTAGCATTTGTCATCCTCCAATACATTTTGTTGCTATTATTGTATTATAACAGGTTAATAATTGTCAATCTGTTTTGTAACAACGGGCAAGAAGAATGCTTTTTCCATTAAAAATGGGTATATTGTAAGAAGGGGATTTTTAGAAAAAGGAGGTAAGAATGTCGATGAAATTAACCGTTATTGGATGCTACGGAGGGTTTCCAGCAGTTGGTGAAGCGACGTCAGGCTATCTTTTTGAATCAGATGGTTTTCGGCTCCTTGTAGACTGCGGGAGTAGCGTTCTTTCAAAGCTTCAGCAATACATTGATATAGAAGAATTAGATGCTGTTCTCCTTTCGCATTATCATCACGACCATATTGCAGATATCGGACCTCTTCAATATGCTAAATTGGTGGGGTATCATTTAGGGAAAAGTAGTGGTCCGCTTCCGATCTATGGACATACTGGTGATCCAGAAGCGTTTCTTCGGCTTTCTGATGATGTACATACAAAGGCAAAGCCTTATCATCCGGGAGAATGCCTTCAAATTGGCCCATTTCAAATTGATTTTTTGAAAACGGTTCATCCGGTAGAATGCTATGCCATGAGAATTCATGCTGATGATGCTGTTGTGGTGTATACAGCCGACTCTAGCTATAAGGAAGCATTTATCCCATTTAGCAAGGATGCTGATCTTCTCATTGCCGAAAGCAATTTTTACGCTGGGCAAGACGGATCGAGTGCAGGACATATGAACAGCACTGATGTGGGCAAGATTGCAAATGAAGCAAATGTTGGAGAACTAATGATCACACATCTGCCTCATGTCGGTCGGCATAAAGACCTAGTCAATGAAGCACAGGCGTTATATACTGGCAGTATACAGCTTGCCCATTCAGGGCTTAGATGGAACAAGGGAGGAAGATAGAGTTGCTGTTTATCGATAACGAACAACATGATGATCCAATGATTAATTTGTCAATTGAAGAGTATTGCCTAAAATATTTAGATCCCGAAGAAACGTATTTGCTGTTTTATATTAACCAGCCATCCATTATAATTGGAAAGAACCAAAATACAATAGAAGAAATCAACACAAAATATGTGGAAGACAACGGAATTAAAGTCGTTCGCCGCCTATCAGGCGGTGGTGCAGTTTACCATGACAAAGGAAACTTAAACTTCAGCTTTATCACAAAAGACGATGGGGAAAGCTTCCATAACTTTAAAAAGTTCACAGATCCAGTCATCAAAGCGCTAGAAAAGCTAGGAGTCAAAGCTGAATTAAGCGGCAGAAATGATATCATGGCAGACGGGCGTAAAATTTCTGGGAATGCTCAATTTGCGACGAGAGGACGTATTTTCAGTCATGGCACACTCCTATTTGATTCAGAAATTGAACATGTGGTCTCTGCATTAAATGTTAAAAAAGAAAAGATTGAATCTAAAGGCATTAAATCCATTAGAAGCAGGGTTGCCAATATTAGTGAACTGTTGGATCAAAAGATGACAACTGAAGAATTTAGAAAGATTCTTTTAAGCTACATTTTTGATACGAATGGGGACGTACCTCAATATCAACTGACAGAAAAGGATTGGAAAAACATTCATGACATTTCCCGGGATCGATATCAAAAATGGGAATGGAACTATGGCCGTTCACCTAAGTTTAATTTGCAGCACTCAAAGCGATTCACAGCAGGCTCTATTGATCTACGATTAGAGGTGAAAAAAGGGCTCATTCAGGATTGTAAAATCTTTGGTGACTTCTTTGGCGTTGGGGATATTGTGGATATTGAACAAAGACTCATTGGAAAGCAATATGACCGTAAAACCATTAGCGACGTATTAGAAGATATGGATATGCACCACTATTTTGGCAACGTATCGAAAGAAAACTTTCTTGATTTGATTTATTAAATGATGGATAAGCTCGGCTAGAGATAGCGTTGCTTTTCTATCCAAAGAAATGAAAGCGATTCACATTTGAGCTTGTGGATTTTTTCGATTGTCTATTATAATAGAAAGGAGGAATGTTTGGCCATAAAATGAATGGCTATTCATTCATTGATGATGCATAAGGGGTGGGAGAATGGATTTGATCAAAAATCTTCAACAGACTGCGATGACCAAGGGAGAAAACATCGCACTTATCTTTGAAGGAAACAAGTGGACCTATCGAGAGCTGATGACAAGTGTCGAGCGCTTTGCAGATGGCTTAGTCAACGAAGGATTTCAAGCAGGGGATCATATTGCGCTTATTTTAGGGAATTCACCGCATTTTGTCATTTCTTTTTTTGGAGCATTAAAGGCAGGACTTGTCGTTGTACCCGTCAACCCAACGTACACGCCAAGTGAAATCGGATATATGCTCACCACAGGTGATGTGAAGGGCATAGTTGCGGCACATCAGCTTCTGCCAGTTTACGAACAAGTGTATGAACAGCTTCCTTCCATCGATCGAGTGATCATTTGTGCAGAAAACGAATCTGCGTGCAGATCAAGTATAAAGGAAGTATCTGATCGCCTTGTTTTCTTTGGAAAGCTTGTATCTGGACATGCACCAGAAACAAAACATCCTTCTATTCAACCTGATGATACTGCTGTTATTTTATTTACATCTGGCACTACAGGAAAACCAAAGGGTGCGATGCTCACTCACTTCAATCTTTATTCAAATGCCAGAGACATTACTGAGTATCTATCTATCGGTGAAAAGGACAAGGTGATTGCGGCTTTGCCGATGTTTCATGTATTTTGTTTGACGGTCTGTATGAATGCACCGTTGATTCATGGCGCGACCATTTATGTCCTTCCTCATTTTAGCCCAACAGTGCTATTGCGCATGATGGAAAAAGAAAAACCGACACTATTTGTTGGTGTTCCAACCATGTATAATTATTTATACCGCAAAGAAGGTCATGATGAGGCGATGAAATCAGTGAGAATTTGTATCTCAGGGGGTGCCTCTATGCCCGTTGCCTTACTTTATGGTTTTGAGGAGAAATTTGGTGTGAGAGTGCTGGAGGGTTATGGTCTATCAGAGGCTTCCCCAGTGACTGCATTCAATCCCATTGACGGAAAAAGAAAACCAGGTTCAGTCGGGATCGATATTATGAACGTGAAGAATAAGATCGTGAATGAACTTGGAGACGAAGTCGGTCCGAATGAAGTCGGAGAACTCATTGCAAAAGGGCCAAATATTATGAAAGGCTATTATCAAATGCCAGAAGATACAGAGGCAGCACTGAGGGGCGGCTGGCTGTATACAGGAGATTTGGCCAGAAGAGATGAGGACGGATATATTTATATTGTCGATCGGAAAAAGGATATGATTCTTGTTGGCGGATATAATGTCTATCCAAGAGAAGTAGAAGAAGTTCTTTATCAACATGAAGCTGTAGAAGAAGCCGTCGTCATCGGTGTTCCAGATCCAAACACAGGAGAGGCTGTCGCCTGTTACATTTCCCCTAAGAAACATGCTCACATCAATCAAGATGACATCATTACACATTGTTCACGCTATTTAGCGAAATATAAGCAGCCCCAAACGATCCATTTCATAGATAATATTCCAAAAAACACAACAGGGAAAATTTTAAGAAGAGCGCTAAAGGACAAGTACCAAACAGAAGAAAGCAAATAATGAAAGGGAGTCTCTATGAGGAGGCTCCCTTTTGAAAGGCTTCTTGTAACTGTTACTGAAAAGAATTCGACTGTTTTTGATTCAGTTCTTAATACGTTCATCTACTAAGAAAACGACCTATAATCGGTTGGTTCATAGCTGAAAGGTGGTTTCGATTTTGATACACTTAGTTTCTCCGATTTTTTAGAAGCATCATCATTTTTTTCGCTGAAGCTTTTTAGATGGGGCATGCTATGATGGAGGCACATGAGACAGGTTCTAAACAAAAATATACGGGATTAGAATAGAGGAGAAGGATAGAAAGGAGGCTGACATGTGCGAGTACGTAAATGGGTAGCTCTTGCAACGTTAGCATACATATTGTACGGTCTTTTTATTTATTTTTATTTGTTTATAATGGGTGATTCATCAGTTCCTGAAAGTGTGAAAGGGACAAGTGCAGACCCTCATACCTTTATGACAAGACATGAGCTTGTGATCAGCCAGAATTTCTCAAAAATACGTAACCTGTTGTACTTTATTACAATCCCGTTAGATTGGTATATCTTTTTCCTATTGCTGATTTCAGGGTTTTCACGGAAATTAGCAGACTGGAGCCTTGTAGCTGCTCATTTTCAAATTTTAAGCAAACTTGTCTATGTCTTAATGCTGTCGCTTCTTACCATGCTGGTTTCACTGCCGATCAAATGGATTGGTTATCAGCTGTCCTTACACTATGGTGTGTCAGCTCAAAGCACGGCAAGCTGGTTAAAAGATCAAACTCTTGATTTTTGGATTCAATATCCGATTCTTGTGCTATGTGCCATTGTGTTCTTTTGGTTAATTCAAAAGAAAGGGAAGTTATGGTGGCTGTATGCCTGGTGTTTGACAGTGCCAGTCACACTGTTCCTCTTTTTTATACAGCCAGTCGTTATTGATCCGCTATACAATGATTTTTATCCATTAAAGAATCAAGCACTTGAGAAAAAGATATTAACTCTTGCAGAGGAAGCGCATATCCCCGCAGATCATGTATATGAAGTCAATATGTCTCAGAAAACAAACACGATGAACGCATACGTAACAGGGATCGGTGATAATAAGCGCATTGTCCTTTGGGACACGACGTTGCAGAAGCTGAAAGATCGAGAAATTTTATTTATCATGGCGCATGAAATGGGGCATTACGTCATGAAGCATGTCTATATCGGCCTAGCAGGTTACTTGGTGCTGTCACTTGCTGGATTTTTTGCGATTGACCGCCTTTATTTTTACCTTTATCAAAAGGGTGCTGTTCTATTTCGGCTGAAAGTGCCACACGAGGTCGCTGCACTGCCGCTTCTTTTGATCATTGTATCTATGCTGTCATTTGCTGCTTCCCCTTTTACAAATGCTGTGTCAAGGCATCAAGAAAGGGCAGCTGATGACTATGCAGTGAACCTGACAAAAGATGGGGAGGCAGGGGTGACATCTTTTCAAAAGCTTGCAAAATCTGGACTATCCCAAGTGAATCCGCCGCTTCTAGTGAAAATATTTCGCTATGGACACCCGACAATGATGGAAAGAATCATTGACATGGAAAAGGCATCAAAAAAAGAGGAAACGTCTAAATAGCAATAAACCAATAAAATCCGGCTGGATCAGCCGGATTTTTTGAAACACATAATTAGTTAGAAGCCGCTTGAACGTTAATTAACCCTTTTCCGTAATAGAATGAGTCACCAAGCGGTGTTGCTGTGCTTTCTAAACGCTGACGAACCTGTGAACTTGATAGATTCGGGTTCTTAGAAAGAATAAGCGCTGCTGCTCCTGCTACATGAGGAGAAGCCATGGATGTTCCAGTATAAGATGTATACCCATCGCTTGGTACTGTACTTAAAATGGATGTACCAGGTGCAGAAACATCTAATTCAGGTCCTACGCTAGAAGAGGAGTTTCTTTCATTGTTGTTGTTGACATTGGCAACGGCAATCGTAGAATCATATTTTGCTGGATAGCCAACAGTGCTTGAAGAGCCAGAAGAACCTGAATTACCAGCAGCAACAACAACAACGATTCCGTGATTGTTTGCTGTGTCAACAGCATTTTTAAGCGCTGTGGAACCGCTCGGTCCGCCTAAGCTCATATTGATGACATCCATGTTATTGGCAACGGCCCATTCAATACCGCTAATAATCCAGCTGTATTGTCCACTGCCGTAACGGTCTAACACTTTAACAGCATACAAGGAGGCACTTGGAGCGACACCAAGAACACCAATTGTGTTATCTAGGGCAGCAATAGTTCCGGCTACGTGAGTTCCGTGTGATTGAAAGTCTTCGGTGGCATTTGGCTCTGAAGGGACGAAGCTAGCACCGCCTGCAACATTTAAGTCAGGGTGTGCAGCGTGGATACCAGTATCAAGGACAGCTACTTTGACGTTGGCGCCTTTATAGCCTTGAGTGTGTACATCTGGAGCTTTGATTTGAGGGATACCATAAGGGACGGTTTGTGCATATGCTTCTGCTTTGTGGTCTTCTTCTACATAAGCAATGCTAGGGTCATGTTCAAGTTTTTTGGCGGCTTGTTCGGACATCTTCACTTGTGCAGCATTAATGAGTCGATATTGCTTTTCTAGTTTCCCGCCATTTTGAGTCACCGCATGTTTCTTAGAGCTGTTCGTGGTGGCAGAAGCTTTAAAGCCAACGATATAGCTTTTTTCACTATCTGACTTTGAGACCGTCTCGGCATTTGCCATTGAGCCTCCTAATCCTACTGAAAACAGAAGAGGGACAGCCAATAAAACACTTGTCATCACATTTTTCTTTTTCACGTACGTTCCACTCCCTTTTTTCTTATTTCAGAATAATCATCCGTAGTCTGCAGAATGATTTATTTGATTTATTTGATTTGTTCGATTATTCTGTGTTTTCAGTTTAAAGGGAATGGGCAAAAAAGAGTAGACCTGAATTTTTGTGAAAGTCCTAGTATAAATTAGGTAAATAAGTCGCTTGAAAAACATATTAAATTATGTTTCATTGCGGTTTTCTGTTAAAAAAGAAGGGTGCTTTTTTTCTCATGATCGATTTCAGGACAAACATTCGTTATCCGAAAAGTTATAAAATAGGCAGGAAAGACTATCATCTATTTCAAATTTCGATATAAAAAAATATTATTTTATCATTGTTTCTGATATAAAAAAGAACCTGTTGGTGATAACAGGTTCTTTAAGAAGGTGAAGATGGAGTTAAATGGCTGGCCACGTTGTCATCACGTACCTTCCATTCACCATTTTTCCATTTCACATAATTTAAGCAAGCATTTACACGTCTCGTGTCCCAAAGACCGATAGTTCATCACCAAGGGTGGTGAGTAAGGCATGGACGTCAGCATCACTATCATCGTGTTCAATGAAATCGTCCATGATCATAAGAGGTACATCCACATGTTTTAAAAACAAATAAGTTGTTTCTTTCGCTCTTGATAATGGACTGGAAATGAAGACATCCCAATGGACAAAAGTCCAGTTTGTTCAGCCTGCCACTTACCTGTCTCATTTAAAGGGATATCTGTTCGCCCTTGAATTGTTTCGCTGCATTCCAATCTGTTTCCCCGTGTTTAAATAGGCAAATTGTTTTCAATCAATCCCGCCTTTTCTATCTTTTCTTCTATGATACTAAAGCAGAAGAAGAATGACTGGATTAACGATTTGTCAGACTTGTTAAGGATTCGACAGAGCTGGCAACTTGTGACACTGTTTGTTTGACTTCTTTCAACTCGTTAAGGAACGTTTGGAGATCTATTTCAATTTTTCCGTTTTGGTTTTTGCTTAAGTTCATGCTCCTCACAATATCATCGAAGAGCGAATTGATTTGAGTCATTTTTTCTTTACTGTCTATCACAAGTAAATTCACGTCTGCAATGTGCTGTGACACAATGGCAATTTGAGAATTTGTATTGTTGACAAGCTCTGATACAGTCGAAACCGTTTTCTTGGTATCTTCTGATAATTTACGAACCTCATTTGCGACAACAGCAAAGCCTTTTCCATGTTCACCTGCACGTGCAGATTCGATTGAGGCATTTAAAGATAACAAATTCGTTTGCTCTGCAATGCCTGTGACAATCCCAAAAATTTGTTCAATTTGTTTTGCAATTTCTTCTAAGCGTTTTATTTCCGTTTCGATCTTTGTCATACTGCTATCAATCTGATTCATTTGTGTTTGTTGAATTTCTAATTCTTTTTTACCGCCAATTGATTTTTCCTCAACTTGGGCCGAGATATTCGTTCCAGCCTGTGACATATCCGCCATCTCATCAGATTTTGACACAAGTTTATCCACTGCACTTGTTGTGTTTGAGAAAAGAGAAGCAAGTGAATTGGAGGTTTCTGTAATTTTTGTGTGAAGCTCTTTTTGCTGTACTTCCGCTTCATCACGAATTTTAGAATATTCATTTTGGAATGTATCTAGGACAAGCTGCTGCTCTAAATTTAAAATTTTCGTCGTCGCTTTGATAGCCGTCTGATATTCTTTGAAATCTTGGATATGGTAGGAAAATAATTCCATAATCGATAGCAAAAGGTCTTGGAATGCAGCCATATACCATTTAGGCTGGAGCCCAATCCGTAAATGAGCTTGTGCAATTTTAATTCTTTTTGCCACATAGGCCTCGTCAATCACACCTTCAAACATTTCGCTAATATGGATGCGGAGTGTTTTTTTCAAACGATCGACTGAACTATGATCTTGAATGATATGCATCAAGGAAGACTCTACTTCTAGGTTTTTATAAAATGTATCGACGATTTGTTCAATATCATCTTGAACGATTGGATTCAATTGTTTCAGGATAAAAAGATCTTTCTGAGTCAAATCAATCATTTTAATTTGTTTGGTAATGTCTGTATTCGCCGAAACGTTAATTCTTTTTATCCCATTATCCTGCTGTGTGAAAAAAGCAGTGTTTTTTCTTTTTGTCTCTTTTTTAAATAACAATGTGTTTGTCCCCCCATAACATCACAAATATCAGACTTTATGTTTTTTATCGGATAATATTGGATTTTTTAAAGGGAAACAAGTTAATTTTTACTGTTCTTTATATGACCTTTTTAGTGGTTTTTTTGCTGGACCTTCTACTACTTCTCCAGTTATTGAAAAACGTGAACCGTGACAAGGACAATCCCAAGTACGGTCACTATTATTCCAAGCGACTTCACAACCTAAGTGCGTACATGTTGTATCGACAAGAAAGACATGGCCATTCTCTGATTTAAAGGCACCGCATTTTTTTTGTTCATAAGATACAATGCCGCCTTCTCCTGGCTTTAAATCATCAATTGTTTGATCAGTTTGTTTTAATTTACCACTAATCAGCTTCGCAGCAACATTGGTATTTTCTTTCATAAAATTTTTGACGAATGGGTCAGAAACAAGTCTTGATGGAGTAAAGATTGATTCATAAGGATGAGATTGTCCCTGGATCAAATCACCAATAAGGGTCGCTGCGACATGGCTTGTGGTCATGCCCCATTTTCTAAAGCCTGTAGCAACGAAGATATTCGGATGATTTTTGGTCAGGTGGCCAATGTAAGGAATTTGATCCATTGTGACCAAATCGTGGGTAGACCAACGATAGAGGACTTCCTCTATTCCAAGAGTGTTGTCTCCGAATTTTTCTAGCGCTTCATAGTGAGCAGATTCATCACCGCCTTGTCCAGTTTTATGGCCTTCTCCTCCAATGAGAACTACTTCTTCACCATGGAATTCTGCCGTTCTTAAAGAGTAGGCTGGCTGGTCAATTCCTAAGTACATCCCGTCTGGGAGTGGCTTAGTTGTTTTGGCTGCTACCACATAAGATTGCTCGGGATGAATGCGCGTGAAATAAAGTCCTTTGCCATCATAAAAAGGAAAGTGTGAGCATGAAATGATATAGCGTCCTGTCAGATGATGACCACTTTTTGTGACGACAGCAGCCTGCTCACCTTCTTTGACATCGACTGCAGTTGTCTGTTCAAAAATACGCACACCTCGCTCAATGAGTAACTCGATCAGTGCATTGACATAGTGAAGTGGATGAAATTGTGCCTGCTCTGTCATCCCAAGTGCAGCTTGTATGTCAGCATCGAAAGGCAGCTCTGTTTTCCATTCTCGATCAATGCCTAGCTGTTTGTAGGCATCTAATTCCTTCTTTAACTTTTTTACGCCACTTTCTTGCTTTGTATAAAGATAAGCATTTTTTACCTCTATCTGACAATTGATTTTGTGCTGTTTGACACGTGCTTGAATGAGCTCTTTCGCTTTTTCATTCGCTTCTACATACAAACGGGCTTTTGGCATGCCAATATGCTGAATCAGCTCATGATAGTACACATCGTGCTGTGATGTTACTTTAGCTGTTGTATGTCCGGTCGTTCCTTGAAGCAATCGATCGGCATCGATGATGAGGACATCAAATCCACGTTCCGTCATTTCAAACGCAGTGGCGATACCGGTGATACCGCCACCTACAATAATCACGTCTGCTGTTAGGTCTTCTGTTACAGTAGGAAAAGAGTGCCTCTTATTCTCTGCTAACCATAACGATTTCGCCTGATCCATTCCTTTATGTTCTTGTACCATGTTGTCGCCTCCAGTTTTTTGTTGTGTATAATTTTTCCACGATGCTGAAAATCATACATCCGAAAGGAAACAAGCACATCATACTTAAAAAAATGGCCAACCTATAAAAATATACAAGATAGAAGGAAGGAGTGAACTGACGTGTCAACAAAGCAGCCGAAGAAAACATTGCCGTCTCAACACCAGAATGAACGTCCGGGTCATGAATATATAATGAGTCCTAGACCTATTTTTGATCGAGAGGTGCAGAGCAAAAAGCTAGCTGGAAAAACAGCTATTGTGACAGGTGGAGATAGTGGGATTGGAAGAGCAGTTGCTGTCTTATTTGCAAAAGAAGGAGCCAATGTAGCGATTGTTTACTTAAATGAACATCATGATGCAGAGGAAACGAAGGACGATATTGAAAAAGCGGGAGGCAGTGTCATTATAATTGCAGGTGACTTGGGGGAGGAAGCCTTTTCGAATGAGGTCGTCAAAAAAACAAAAGATGCTTTCGGTTCAATTGATATATTGGTGAACAATGCAGGAGAACAGCACCCACAAAAAAGCATTGAACAGATTACTTCGCATCAGCTTCTTCGGACATTTCAAACAAATATCTTTGCGATGTTTTATTTAACAAAAGCTGTGCTCCCGCATTTAAAGAAAGGGTGCAGTATCATTAATACAACATCCGTCACAGCCTATAAAGGTCATGAAACCTTGATCGATTATTCATCGACAAAAGGCGCAGTCGTAACATTTACAAGATCCTTATCCTTATCTCTTATCAAACAAGGGATCCGGGTCAACGGGGTAGCTCCGGGGCCTATTTGGACACCGCTGATTCCATCCACATTTACAGAAAAGGAAGTTTCTGAATTTGGCGGCGATGTTCCAATGGAAAGACCTGGTGAACCAGTCGAGCTTGCGCCAAGTTATTTATTTTTAGCGAGCGAAGACTCATCTTATATGAATGGGCAAATTCTTCATGTGAATGGTGGAACGATCTTAAATGGATAAACAAAAAACTTGCGGTAAAGAGACGGGTGGGTGTCTCTCTGCCACAAGTAAAATCATGATGATTGATGTAAGCATTGTTTTGTATATTGAGCTGACAAGTCATTGAATCGCTTTTCATCACGTTGATCCAGTGCCTTATCAATCTCTTCTCTAAGGAAGGTTAAGCGCTGTTTATAAAGCGCCTCATCTAAAACCATTTGAATGTAGGTGTCTAAAATGGTGACGCCATTTTCTTCGGTTTTTTGGGTGTTGCGGGACTTCATGAGCTCAGCGTACGTTTTTTTCTCTTTCATAAAGAATCCCCCCGATGCCTTTTTTATAGTATATGAATTGGCAAAGAAAAAATCAACAAGATTTTATAATTTTTAGACAATTTATTTTTGAGCAAATTTGACACCTCTAGTCCAATCGACAGGATGTGATATATCTTTAAAAATTGCTTTTAGATCGATCGATTGTACTAAAAAATATGATAAAAAGATGATTTTAAATAAATTTTGAAAAAATCCTGTCGTTTCTTATACGTTGGTGATAGATTAATAGTAGCTAAATTAACCAAAAATTAACACAGGAGGAAATGAAGTGTCAGGAATTAGTGAAACACCTTTAGATTCATACGTCATCAATCAAACAACGATGGCGATCCTTCCGATAGAAGAAGGAAAGAGAGTATATTCAAAAGTCATTGAAAGAGAAACAAGCTTTTACGTTGAATTAAAGCCGCTGCAAATTATAGAACGTAGCTGCAGATTCTTTGGCTCAAGCTATGCAGGTAGAAAAGCGGGAACATACGAAGTAACAGGTATATCCCACAAGCCTCCAATCGTGATTGATCAATCCAATCATCTGTATTTCTTCCCAACCTATTCATCCAATCGCCCTCAGTGCGGGTGGATCTCCCACAAATACATTCATACCTTCCAAGAATCATCCCTCGGAGACACGGTTGTCATTTTTACAAATGAGCAAACGGTCAAACTTGATGTCTCATATAAATCGTTTGAGAGTCAGGTGCACCGAACAGCGTATCTTCGAACAAAATTCCAAGACCGTCTTGATGGAGGTCTTCCAAAAAAACAAGAATTTATGCTGTATCCAAAAGAGCAACAGCTCAATCTTGTATATGATTTTATTTTAAGAGAACTTCGTAATAGGTATTAGCGAACAACCAGCGGCGAACAGCCGCTGGACTATTCGTATGGTGGATGGAACCCTAGAGGATGTAGCAAAGAAAGCGCAGATGGCAGTTCAGCAAGAAGGGACGTTCTATGCAAGTCATGTGTTTAATCCATATTTTCATGAGGGAACAAAAACGTACACTTACGAGATATGGGAACAGCTCAACAACATGACGGATACCCTGATCATTCCTGTCGGTAATGGTACACTCTTATTAGGTGTCTACCAAGGTTTTGGTGAACTATTAGCGCAAGGTCTCATGACGAATTTTCCAAAAATTGTCGCAGTATAAGCAGAAAACTGTGCCCCTCTTGCACAAGCCTTTCATGAGCAGCGTCTTGAAATAGAGGAGATACAAAATAAAGGAATGATCGCTGAGGGCATTGCGATTGCGGCGCCTGAACGAGCAGAACAAATCCTTCAAGCTATCAAACAGACAAATGGATACATCATGACGGCAAACGAGCAAGAGATTAAAGAGGCACACACAGCACTTACAGCAAAAGGGTTTTATGTTGAACCAACAACAGCCGCCAATTATGCTGCCTATTTGAAGCATCAAAAAGCGACGACACAAGAACGGATTGTGCTGCCACTATGCGGAGCAGGATTAAAATCAGTGTAAACCAAAGTAGGTTACAAGTTGACCATTCATCTAAAGGACAAACTCACAACATTTACTGAGCACTGGCGAAGGTTATTGCCGAAATGAATGATGTGTGGATTTAATGCAAAGTGAAAAGGCGCCGAAAGGGGTCTTTTTCTTATTTTAAAAAAAGTCATCAAAATAAAATGAGCTGAAACCAAATACGTATCCGCTGTCGTCTATTGACTGTATCAGAATGATCTTAAAATGAAAAAAGGAACTATAAACCATTAAATTTGTTTCATTCATTTATTACAAATAACAGAAGTGAAACGGGCTGTCTGCTACAATAATAAAAAGAAGTCATGTCTTGCAAAGTGTTCGTATGAGGTAAAAGATAATAATCAAATTGACCGATATGAACGAATGGGAATAAGAAATGGAGGCTCTGTATGAAAAAACGATGGCATTTGATGCTGTTATTCACAATGACATTATTAGCAGCCTGCAATCAAACATGTCAGTCGCCTTCAAAACAAGAGATAAAAGAAGCTACGTATGAACAATGGGTTCAGCATTATATGGATGAGTTAAATGAAGCATATGAAAAAATGACAGACCAATTTATTTCAGATGGGCATGGGAGGATTCAAGCCAACAAAAAATTGGCAAAAGCGACAAAAGCATTTGATCGTGTGATTCAAAAAGGACTTGCTCATCATGAAGTCCCAGTTGCGTACAAACAGGCTGACAAACAATTAAAGACAGGCCTTGTTTCATTTGA
The DNA here is from genome assembly GCF_037104745.1 of Bacillus sp. FJAT-53060. NCBI lineage: Bacteria > Bacillati > Bacillota > Bacilli > Caryophanales > Bacillaceae > Bacillus > Bacillus sp. FJAT-53060. The sequence continues at coordinate 484 of NZ_JBAWSW010000050.1, read as the reverse complement.
AAAAGGGATTGGCAAGGTGGAGCAGTTGTTGAAGCATCCCGATCAAGAAAAGCTGTTTATTTCAGCTACCAATCATTTACAAGAAGGATTGCAAGAGACAGCCGCGTTTATTGAAAAAGTAGGTCACATTCAGAAATCATGAAAAAAAGCTTGGAAGGGTGGGACTGACCCCCTAAGATGAGACAAATAAAAAACACCTTCAAGTTTGAAAACGGACCGTTGTGATCCGAAATAAAACATGGAGGTGTTTTTTCTATGGGGACAAGAGTGAGTTATCCAGTTGAAGTCAAACAGAAGGCTGTAGAAATGAGATTGGCAGGTGTACCTATGAAAGAGATCATGCAGGAATTGAATATCAAGAATAAGACGCAGGTTCAGACATGGGTGAGGTGGCATAAGGCTGGGGATACACACAGGTTCGAACAGCCTGTTGGAAAACAATATATCTATGGAAAGGGTCCCGAGTACTCTTCCGAATTAGAGA
>NZ_JBAWSW010000049.1:0-16578 GCF_037104745.1 Bacillus sp. FJAT-53060 | reverse complement strand
ATATCGGACTGGATAATTTGTATATGACTTTGAAAAAGCTTTTTCGCCATGATATTGATACTTTCTGACCCAATATTGAAGTATACTTTTGTTCACGCCAATCTGTTTTGCAATTCTAAGCAAGCTCTCACGGTCAATGAGGTATCGTTTTACCGCTTTGATTTTATCTTCAATTGTAAATTTAGCCAAAGAAAAGCACCTCCAAATGTTAGACTGTGTCTAATATTTGGGGTGCACTTCAGCCTTGGGAGGTTTTTTATTGTTCACAGCTTGTCAACACTTCTCTTTTAATCAAAACAAGGATTCGTGGTAACATAAGCATACATACCTCGAAAAAAAGGAGAAAGAACGTGAAAAAAAATCTACTTGTTTTCATGAGTCTCGTTGCGAGTCTCTTCATTCTAACAGCTTGCTCTAATATGGCAAAAGAACAAAAAACAGATTCGGCTTTCCTTCCAACGATCAATGAACGAATTCAAAATGAAACGAAAGAGATCATGGAGCAATCTAAGCTTGTGAAAGACACATCTGTCACCGTTGATCAAAAGAAAAAAGTCATTTCTTTAACCGTGACTGCTTCTTCTGATACAAATAGTGATTACGCTGAAGTGATCGGTTTAAACTTTGCCAAAACGCTGGCCATTGGTGCAGCGACTGAAAAAGAAAACAATCTGCATAAACCCGAAAATGACAGCCTCGGAGCCCTTTACTCCTTTTATGATCTACGTATCACCGTGAAACAGGAAAGCGGCAAGGTGTTGGCAAAAGGAAAGAAAGCAACAAATGAAACAAAAATCACCTGGACAAGAAATTAATATCTTGAAAAGAAATCCAATTAGTAATATTGTATTGGATCTTAAATCAATAATTCTATTACAAATCAGAGGAAAGTATCATAATAAGAACGAAAGAATTTTTTGCTCCTGAAGGCAAAGAGATCAACATTAAAAACATCAAGGAGCTTAAACTGAAATTTGGAGATGTGACAACTGACGACTACATGAATTGTAAAGACGTGACATTCACAGTAAAAGTAAAATAAAACTTTTTCATTCATGCCCTTGAAATATAAGGGCTTTTTTTGTCTTCCCTCCTCCCTCAAATGATTTTTCTCACCACTAAAAAACACTTTTATCAGATTGTAGACTTTGTCTACAATCTGTACCACTTCCTATATGGAAGTGGTTTTCAATCTTATTTCTCACGTTTGGTCCAAACAATCCAAATACGATGACTAGTACAAGAATAATCGCCACCCAAGTAGTCAAGCCCATATGATCACCGCTTTTATATCAAAAAATAATGCTGGTAAAAGATCCAAGAAATAACTGTCTTAGCACTAAAACCTTCTCTATATTCATGTGGATGTCCTAAACAAATGAAACAGATTAATTTTTCGATAAAATCACTTTCTTTCAATTTTCCCAAACCGTACCCCGTTTTCGTCCTTCCACTCCGTCAACCCATTAGCATGTCCACCTACAACAAAAGCAGCTGCATAAGATGGACTTTTAAAAAGGACATTCTCCTGCAGAATTCCGTTCTGATCGATCTGCACCTGTTTTCTTTTCTGTTTAACGCCACTTGGTATACTTTCAGAATCGATCGTTTCAATCATACTCCCCTTCAGTACTACAAATCCTTCATTTGTTTGTTCACAAGTGGCTTCAATTGTTTTACCGCTTTTACTACTTTTTCTTCTCAGATAAAAGATACTATTTGTGTTTTCATCTGCATTTACTTGTTCTTCATCTGATGAGCTTGTCTGACTCAGTTTCTCAAAAACTTTATGTCCAAGTGCTCCCATAACGAGTTGTGCGTATTCAATAAACTCTTCCAGCTCGCTCTGTTTCTCTTCAGTAATATTACCTATCGTTGGTTCATTACCGTTCTTCACTTTATAACGTTCAGCTACTTTTGCCATGTTACAGAATCGACTCTCAAGATAGCTGATCTCAGTTGGTCCAAATGAATTATTTGTAGTCGTAAATACTACAGCTTCCGTCCAATAATCTTTTTCAGGGCTACGCTTATGCTCTATTAGACGATTAAGAACGCCTTCTCCATTTTTTCTTACTCCAGCTTGGCCAACATATACAATGTCCTCACCGTTATCCTCCGATGTTCCGAAAAGAAAATAAACTCCAGTCTGTGAAAGATCATCTCTGTCACGACACTTTTCAATTTCAGTTCTAGGTATCCTATAAGCCAAACCAGTCCAGTTCGCCAACGTACATTTTATCCTACCATTTGCTTTGCCATCAATTAAAAATAAATTAATACTTTTTCCTCTAGTTATACATTTCACCCCATTTATTTAAAATAGCAAAAAATAGTCGTTTAAATTATTGCATCTAATAACAAAGTAGTTGATATACCAAGAAAAAATATAGTTATGATTTATCGAAGCAGGGTGACAGCTTTTGGGTTGGTCGTTCTTCTAATTGGGTGACTGAGTATTGATTTCAATGTTTCCCGGAAGGCGATGTTTGAAAATGTATCTGATGACAATATCCATCAATCAGTTTCCCTCCTGCTAGATTCTTGTCCATAGGTATGCATTTTTTGATTTGTTTTTTTATTGTTCATTCGTTTTTCATACCTGCTCAGATAACTGACATTCAAGTTATCTGGAACAGAACTAAGACGCTTTTTCAGGATATTTTCAATTATGTACATCCTTTTGGTTATATCCTGAAATTCAGCTGCAATGTCTTCAGCTTTTTCTTTATCTCGTAAGCCCCTGCTTTTACTCCGCACATATGCGAACTCTTTATATAAAGGTGTCCTGATTTTCCTGGCTTCTTTTAATAGCAAGATTAACGACCAGGTTGAATATAGCATCAACTCAGGGGTCGATTTCCTCAGATCTGCTGGATCTACACTTTGATGTGTCTCCTGGATTCTACGACCATCCATTTGGACCTGATCCCTACTGAAATCCATTACACAAAAATCACAAAAATAATGGTCCTTTTCTGGGTGTAATCGAGATCCACAATACGGACATGTGTACCTCATGAACGACCTCCTAAAACCTTATTTTAGATAACTTTAACCAAATTCAATTATAATAAATTTGTACATTTATTGATAGTTTTTTTGTTTTTTCTTACCAAAAAAAGCTCCCTATTCAGGAGCCTTTCTGTTAAGATAATTTATTTTAAAACATCAGTTATTATTGTAGATTCTGTTAATTTTTTTACTCTCAGATTTCGCTAATGTTAATTTAAAAATTCTTTTTTCTGTTTTCACAGCAGATCTAATCCATTCATTAGTGTAATTTTTGAGCATGAAATTTTCCAATTCCTCTGTCAGCTCGATCTTTGTATTAATACCTGGTTTATATAATTGCCTGAACCTAACAACAATATCTTCATGAATAACAAACCTTTAGCTCACAATTTCGTAAGAATAATCTCCAAGTTCTATTCTCTCTAACATTTTTTTGATGACATCACGAATTATTAGAGAATGGAAGTTATCAACCCGGTTCTCACTGCTCTACCTACTCTGTTAACGGAGTCGAGTTCTTTATGTAGTTTTTTAAAATCCAAATTATTAAGATACACCATGCATCTTTTTACCCCTGCTTCTCTTTATTAACAATTCAAGTTTATCACGTTTAAAAAACAGTGTGGACAGCATTTCATGCTGCACACATTACCAACCACCCACAAATTTATATTGGTTAGGAGGTGTATACTTGTACGCTATTGTCACTTGCTCATGGATTACCTTAGACTCACACCCCTGTTCAAATTATTAAAGGAGTGAGTACTGAATGAAAAATGATGAAAATAGACAAAAAAGAAGCTTCTCAAAAGTTCGGGGAACTAATGAAAAGCTTCTAATATGTTTAATTGGCACCAAAATGAGTGTGACTGGCGGATAAACCCTTATCAATCAAGGGTTTAAATCCGTTATTACATCATTCCACCCATTCCACCCATTCCGCCCATATCCGGCATTCCGCCGCCTGAGCCGCCTTCTTCTGGTTTGTCAGCGACTACTGCTTCAGTTGTCAGAAGCATTGCTGCAACAGAAGCTGCGTTTTGAAGTGCAGAGCGAGTTACTTTTGTTGGGTCTACGATCCCTTTTTCGATCATGTTTACCCATTCGTTTGTTGCTGCGTTGAAGCCTACACCAATTTCTTCGTTTTTCAAGCGCTCAACGATGACTGATCCTTCAAGTCCAGCGTTGTGAGCGATTTGACGGATTGGCTCTTCAAGTGAACGTAGAACGATGTTCACACCTGTTTGGACGTCACCATCAGCTGCAATTGAAGCGACTTTGTTGTATACATTCACAAGTGCTGTACCACCACCGGATACGATCCCTTCTTCAACTGCTGCACGGGTTGAGTTCAGTGCATCCTCGATGCGTAGTTTACGCTCTTTTAGTTCTGTTTCAGTTGCAGCACCAACTTTGATGACAGCGACGCCGCCAGCTAGTTTTGCAAGACGTTCTTGTAATTTTTCTTTATCGAATTCAGAAGTTGTTTCTTCTACTTGCACACGGATTTGGTTCACACGTGCTGCGATTTGAGGAGAATCTCCTGAGCCTTCAACGATTGTTGTGTTTTCTTTTGTCACAACAACTTTAGACGCACGGCCAAGCTGACCGATTTCAGTTGATTTCAGATCAAGTCCTAGGTCTTCTGTGATTAATTCTCCGCCAGTTAGTACAGAGATGTCTTCAAGCATCGCTTTACGACGATCACCGAATCCAGGTGCTTTCACTGCCACTGCGTTGAATGTACCACGAAGTTTGTTCACAACAAGTGTTGCAAGTGCTTCGCCTTCCACATCCTCAGCAATGATCAATAATGGTTTACCTTGTTGTACCACTTGCTCAAGTACAGGCAGGATTTCTTGAATGTTTGTGATCTTTTTGTCTGTGATTAAGATGTAAGGATTTTCAAGAACTGCTTCCATCTTATCAGAATCAGTCACCATGTATGGTGAAGCGTATCCGCGGTCAAATTGCATACCTTCAACCACTTCAAGCTCAGTCGTGAATCCTTTAGATTCTTCAATTGTAATCACACCGTCGTTCCCTACACGCTCCATTGCTTCAGCGATCAGGCTTCCTACTTCTTCATCTGCTGAAGAAATTGACGCAACTTGGGCAATTGATTCTTTGCCTTCGATTGGTTTAGAAATCTCGTGCAAGCTTTCAAGTGCTACTTTAACTGCTTCTTCGATCCCTTTACGAACGCCAACAGGGTTTGCACCAGCTGTTACGTTTTTCAAGCCTTCACGGATCATTGCTTGAGCAAGAACCGTTGCAGTTGTTGTACCGTCACCAGCTACGTCATTTGTTTTGCTTGCCACTTCAGCAACAAGTTTTGCACCCATGTTTTCAAATGCATCTTCTAATTCGATTTCTTTTGCAATCGTTACACCATCATTAGTGATAAGTGGTGAACCGAATTTTTTCTCAAGAACCACGTTACGTCCTTTAGGTCCTAAAGTTACTTTTACAGCATCTGCAAGTGCATCTACACCACGTAACATCGCACGGCGTGCTTCTTCACTGAACTTAATATCTTTTGCCATAATAACGAAACCTCCTCAGTCTTTTTAGAAATGTATCTCAATGTTTTTTCTGTGATTACCCAATAACAGCTAAAATGTCGCTTTCACGAAGGATTAAATATTCTTTTCCCTCATATTTCACTTCAGTGCCTGCATATTTTGAGAAGATAATGCGGTCGCCTGTATTGACTTCTAACGCAACCCGCTCACCACTTTCAAGTACACGACCTGAACCTGCTGCCACAATTTTACCTTCTTGCGGTTTTTCTTTTGCAGAATCCGGTAAGACAATACCGCTAGCGGTTTTTTCCTCAGATTCAACGAGTTCAATAATTACGCGATCGCCTAATGGCTTTAACATAAGAAACAACCTCCTCATTTTTTATATGTAGTCTTCTTTTAGCACTCATCACCAACGAGTGCTAACACATTTATTATAATAAAGAATGTCTTCTGCAATTTCAAGTAAAACCTTTAAAAATTTTTACTCTTTCATGATCTTTTTGCATCACGGATTCTTTCATTTTTATCGAAAAAGAAGACTTGTGTTACAATAAATCTAGTTCTTTTAGTAAAGGGGTTTTCATTACTTGAAAAAACAATATTGGTACATCATCTTAACTTATATATTGGTGCAGGTTTCTGCGATTCCTTATGTGTTGATTATGAAATGGTTAGGATTCATTCAGACACCGATAACAAAAGCGGAGCTCTCACAATTGTCAGGAACTTGGACAATCATCAGCTTCTGTATTGGGTTAATCATCATTTTGCTCATCCTTCGAACAGTACCAAAAGCTTCACTTCGGAATGAAGCACCGGTTTCAGCCGGCTCTGCCATCGCCTGGATCATTGGCGGTTTCTTTCTTTCCCTCTTTGCGCAATCGATTGCAGGCGTGATTGAACAATATGCGTTTGGCATTGGACGTGAGTCAGAAAATACACAAGCTATTTTATCCATTATGGATGCCGTTCCTTGGCTTGTGATCGTTGTCGCCCTGATTGGACCGATATTAGAGGAAATCATTTTCCGAAAAATCATTTTTGGTGTGATCTATGAAAAGACAAATTTCTTCATTGGGGCACTTGTCAGTTCATTGGTTTTTGCTGCTGTGCACACTGATTTTGCCCATTTATTGCTCTATACAACGATGGGCTTTACCTTTGCCTTTTTATATGTGAAAACAAAACGAATCATTGTTCCAATCGGCGCACATATGCTGATGAACTCGCTCGTCATTCTTGTGCAGATTGAGCCAGTGAAAAAAATGATTGAAGAACAATCTCAAACAATGCAAATGATTATTGGAGGCTTTTTCTCATGAGAAACCCTGTCGTATGGGGCATTATTTATTTTGCCATAGGTGTGGCGTTCACCTATATGGCCATTCAAAATCCAGGTGACATGTGGTCATTTTACAGCATTTTGTTGATGGTGTTTGCGGCCTATAATATCAATATCGCGTTTAAAATGTTTGCTTTCTCAGTCAAACTGAAAAAACAACAGCAAAAATAAATCAAAAACCATTTTCCGCCGCTTGTAAAATGGTTTTTTATGCAGGACATATTTTTATGGAAAAGGAAAAACTCAGTTTCATGAACGAGCAGCATGAAACGATTGCCGACCGGTCTGATGTACATTCTCAAGGCTTTGGCATGAAACATTTCATTTTTGGCTTTTAAAAAAGGAAGATGACACAGTCTATTTCCATTTTCAGCTAAGAAGTCCCGCAAAAAAGGATTTTCCTTCTCTGCTTGATATCATAGCAGCACGCCATCTTCTCGCAAAATGAACAGCCTTCTGATGGCATGCATGAGAGAGGTGAAAGAAGAGCTCGGTCTCTCCATCTCTTTTAATGACCTTACCTTTACAGGTGTGATAAAGGATGAAATGCATATGCCTTCGTTCATCGACCGTGAGTTTTGCCCTGTGTATCTTTATCTCAATCAAGAAGAGCAGATGAACGTTCATTTACAGAAAGAAGAAGTCGCTGGTCTTTACAGAGCAAGGCTAATTGATGCAGGCAGCTTTTAACAGGGGAATGTGAAAAAATTCAGGTGGAGGAATTTGACGTTGATGAAGCCGGAGAACGACGTGAGGAAAGCAGAGAAGTAGATGTACATGATTTCGTTCCGCAGGAGCCTGCATATTTCAAGCATCAATTTCTTCGATCCATCAATTCCTTTCACAATAAAAAGCATCGTGATCACATGTTGAATCACGATGCTTTTTTATGAGACATAATGACTGTCTTTCTCCTCTGTTTGCTGCATTTTGCGATAGGTCACTCTTGAAATGGCAATACTCACTTCATACAATACGAGCATTGGCAAAGTAACCATGAGGTGAGAAACAAGCTCTGGCGGTGTAATGAGTGCGGCAATGATAATGAGGACAAAATAGGCATACTTGCGTATTTTCGATAAAAACATCGGTGTGATAATGCCCAGTCTTGTGAGAAACATCAACACAACTGGCATCTGAAACAAAAAACCAAATGGAAGTGTTAACTGCATCAGAAATGTAAAATACTCATGAATTCCAATCACTTGCTCCACATGTAAATCATTCGACATTCGCATCATAAAATCGACGACAAACGGAAACAAAATAAAATAAGAGAAAGACACACCGCTCAAAAATAATAGCAGTGCAATTGGAATGTAAGCAAGTGTCACCTTTCTTTCTTTTTCATATAAACCAGGACTTATAAACGCCCAGAGCTGATATAAAATAACGGGACACGTCAAAACCAAAGCAATGACAAATGCGAACTGCATAAACACGTACAATGGATCCGTGAGCTTAAATGCATTCAATGTCAGTGTTGCCGCTTCATCAGTATTTTGCAAATACACAATGACCGGCTTAGCGAGAAAAAAACCTGCCACCATAAAGGTGACAAAAAACATTACAATAATCACTAAACGTTTTCGCAGTTCCACAATATGCTCCATAAGCGGCATATCTTTGACATTCATGAAGCTCATCCTATTCTACTGATCTTCTTTTTTCTTTTTTTCTTCCTGATCATCAGCTAAACCTTTTGTAGCATTTTTGAATTCACGTAATGTATCTCCTGCTGCTCTTCCTAATTGAGGAAGCTTTTTCGGCCCAAAAATAATGAGCGCGACAATCGCAATCAGAACCAAACTACCAGGACCGATCGGACCCATTTGCTCCACCCCCTTTACCCCTTTTTCAGTCCTCCTGTGTAACAGAGTAATGCTTTAAGAAATAAACAAGAGACTGAAGTTCAACCGCCAAATCTATATGATGAATTCGAATGTGTTCCGGCACATTCAATCGAGCCGGCGTAAAGTTAAGGATTCCTTTGATGCCAAGGGCAATCAAACGATCTGTAATGGACTGAGCTACTACGGCAGGTACTGTCAAAATCGCAACAGGAATATCCCCTACCTCTTGAACATGCTCTTCAAGCTTATCCAAATCATAGACAGGCACGCCGCCTATCTCACTTCCTATTTTACTCTCATTGACGTCAAAAGCCATTGAAATTTTTGTGTTATTATTTTTTATGAAATTATAGTGTAAAAAAGCAGTCCCTAAATTCCCGACACCGATGAGCATGACATTCGTCATTTCATCTTGGTCAAGGGTCTTTCTGAAGAAGGTCAACAAGTAATCGACATTATAGCCATACCCTTTTTTCCCAAGTGCGCCAAAGTACGAAAAATCTCGGCGAATGGTTGCAGAATCCACTTTGACTGCATCACTAAGCTCTGCGGATGACACCCTTTGTTTTCCTGATGCATGTAGATTTTTTAAAAAACGGTAGTAAAGCGGCAAACGTTTGGCTGTTGCTTGTGGAATTTTTGACTGGTCTATATTCATATAAGATCCTCCAACTTAAATATCAGATGCTCTGTGAAAATCACCGTTTTTCCCGCCTGTCTTTTCAACTAGATAGGTAGGACCGATGATCATGCCTTTATCGATCGCTTTGCACATGTCGTAAACGGTCAGTGCACATACTGAAGCAGAAGTGAGCGCTTCCATCTCCACACCCGTACTTCCTGTTGTTTTCACCTGTACTTGGATGTTTAGAATGTGCGCATTTCCATCTTCCTCCCAATCAAAGGAGATATCAACGTCTTTTAGTGCAAGCGGATGACACATTGGAATGATGTTGGATGTTTGCTTTGCTGCCATAATGCCAGCAACCTGTGCGACAGACAGCACATCCCCTTTTCCAATGTCACGATGTTGTATTTTCTGAAACACTTCTTTTATCATTCGAACGCTTGAAGCAGCAACGGCGGTTCTCACTGTAGACGATTTGTCACTAATGTCGACCATCTTCGCCCTTCCTTGTTCGTTAAAGTGGCTAAATTGACTCATCTTTTAACGCTCCCTCACTCAAATCATACACTATTTTTTCCTATCTGTCTTTCATTTGACTATGGCAATCGTATGTAGGATTTGCCGGTTTACTGCTGATAAGCTACACTTAACATATTATAGCAGAGGTGAAGTTACATGATGATTCTACAAGTGAATCAGCTGTCCAAATCGTTTGGCGCTGATACCGTTTTAACGAATATAAAATTGGAAGTCAAAGCAAAGGATCGTATTGCCATTGTCGGTCGTAACGGAGCAGGCAAATCCACACTTTTGAAAATCATTGCCGGTCAAATGACTTACGAACAAGGTGAGATCATCAAACCGAAAGGCCTATCGATCGGATATTTAGCACAGCATACCGATGTGACGTCTATACGTACGTTAAAAGACGAACTGCTATCGGTTTTTGATCATTTAAAAGAAATGGAACAAGAGATGAGATCCATTGAGGAAAAAATGGCTTCTTCCACAGGGTCAGAGCTAGATTCCCTAATGAAAACCTATGACAGGCTGCAGCAGGCTTTTAAAGATCAAGGCGGCTATCAATATGAAGCAGATGTGCGCTCCATTCTTCATGGGCTCGGCTTTAGTCATTTTGAAGATCACACAACCGTCCAATCCTTAAGCGGCGGCCAGAAAACCCGTCTAGCGCTTGGAAAGCTATTATTGATGAAACCAGAACTCTTAATTCTGGATGAGCCGACCAACCATCTAGATATTGATAGCTTATCATGGCTTGAGCAGTATTTGCAAAATTATACAGGAGCCATTCTCATCATTTCCCATGACCGATATTTCTTAGACAAAGTCGTGAACCATGTCTATGAAGTGTCAAGAACAGCGATGAAAAAGTTTGCAGGGAACTATAGTAAGTATCTTGAGCTAAAAGCTGAGCAGCTAGAGCGTGATATGAAGCTGTACGAAAAGCAGCAAGAAGAAATCTCAAAACTCCAGGATTTCGTGGATCGCAACCTAGCAAGAGCCTCGACTACAAAGCGGGCTCAAAGCAGACGGAAACAGCTAGAGCGAATGGATCTTTTAGATAAACCATTAGGAGATGAAAAATCAGCTAGCTTTCATTTTGATATTACAAGACAAAGCGGTAATGATGTGCTAAAGGTACATGATCTCGATATAAGTTATGATGAAAAAACGCCGCTCCTATCCTCTCTTTCTTTTCATATCAAACGTGGGGATAGCGTTGCACTCATCGGCCCTAACGGCATCGGGAAATCAACTCTTTTAAAAACTTTAATGAATACATTAAAGCCTGTAAAAGGCGACATCAGCTTTGGCTCTCATGTCACGATCGGCTACTATGACCAAGAACAAGCCAAATTGACATCCTCTAAGAAAGTATTAAATGAGCTTTGGGATGATTATCCACATATGAACGAAAAAGAAATCCGGACGTGTTTAGGGAATTTTCTTTTCTCCGGTGATGACGTCTTAAAGCCTGTTCATGCATTGAGTGGTGGAGAAAAAGCACGCCTTGCGCTGGCCAAGCTAATGCTGCAAAAAGCCAATTTCCTCATTCTCGATGAACCTACTAACCATCTTGACTTAGATAGTAAGGGAATTTTAGAGAATGCACTGATTGATTATCCAGGAACTATTTTATTTGTCTCGCATGACCGGTATTTTATCAACCGGCTGGCAACAAAAGTACTCGAATTATCTCCAACTGAAACAAAAGAGTATCTCGGTGACTACGACTACTACCTTCAAAAGAAAAACGAGCAATTAGAGCTTGAAGCGCTCCAAAATCATGAACCGCATAAAAAACATGCAGCAAAGCCAGTTGAAACAGCAAAGCTTTCTTATGCGGAAGAAAAAGAGCTGAAAAAGAAAGAAAGACAAAAACAACGCAGAATCGAAGAAATTGAAGATCGGATCGCCGTCATCGAAGACAAGCTCGGTGAAAATGAACAACTTTTATGTGATCCTACTATTTTCCAAGATCACGAGAAGGTTCACGCCATTCAAACAGAAAATGATGCGCTCAATCAAGAGCATGAATCACTTTTTGCTGAGTGGGAAGACCTATCAGAATCTTAAAGAGTGCCCTAGCTGGTACTCTTTTTTTAATTGAAACTTCATTACCCACAATGATATCCACAATAACTTCTTGATTATTCTTGTGCGCATTAGATTTATCCCCTTTATCCACAGAATTTTAATCACATATCCACATAAAAGATCACATTTATACACATTCTCTTCATTTTAAAACAAAATTTTCTAACAATTGTGGATATATAACGTTTACATGTGAATAATCGCTTTCATTTGAACTAAAAAAACCCCTGTATATCCACAGGAGTCTTCATTCATATGAGGCGAGCGGTAATCCGGGCTGACCGTTCATCGCCATATCGCCTCTTATTCCTTTTTCAAATGCAATGGTTCCCGCAGCAGCAATCATGGCTGCATTGTCTGTACAAAGAGACAATGGTGGAATAGTGACATTCACTTCAGGCAGCTTCACAAATGCTGAAGTTAAGGCTTCTCTGAGTCCTTTATTGGCAGCGACTCCCCCAGCTAAAACTACCTGCTTCACACCATAGGCCTCAGCCGCTTTTAATGTCTTTCCAACAAGCACCTCAATGACGCTTTCTTGAAAACTTGCAGCCAAGTCCTCAGGAGCAATCGTTTCTCCCTTTTGGGACGCATTGTGTAAAGTGTTGATCACAGCTGATTTTAAACCACTGAAGCTAAAATGATAGGAGCCTTCTTCAAGCCATGCTCGAGGAAGCTTGATCGTCGGCTCACCTTCATGTGCTAATCGATCAATATGAGGCCCACCTGGATACGGAAGACCCATCGTCCGAGCCACTTTGTCATAGGCTTCTCCAGCCGCATCATCCAATGTTTCTCCGATGACCTCAAAAGACCCATGCTCTTTCATCAAAACAAGCTCAGTATGTCCGCCAGAGGCGACAAGAGCTAAACATGGAAACAGCAGCTTACCAACGAGCTGGTTCGCATAAATGTGTCCAGCAATATGATGAACCCCTACGAGAGGAATTTGATGAGCAAAGCTCAGTGCCTTAGCTGCATTAACACCAATCAGAAGTGCTCCGACTAAGCCCGGTCCTTCTGTGACGGCAATGGCATTGACATCCTTAAAGCTCATATTGGCCTGTGCCATCACTTCTTCTAGTACGATAGTGACTTGCTCCACATGATTCCTTGAAGCGATTTCTGGCACAACACCTCCAAATCGTTTATGACTTTCTATTTGTGAGGCGACAACATTAGCTACGATTTCTTCCCCATTTTTCACGATGGACGCAGCTGTTTCGTCACAGCTTGTTTCTATTCCTAATACGAATCGATCTTTTTGTTCACTCATTTATATTCACCCACATAACTAATGCATCTTCCCCATTATCTGTATAATAATTCTTTCGAATAGAAGCTGGTCTGAAACCAAACTTTTCATAAAGGGATTGTGCTGGTGTATTAGAAACCCGCACCTCTAATGAAAGATGATCTGTCTTTTTTTCTTTGCAAAATCTCATGACATATCGAAGCAATGCTTCCCCATAGCCTTTTCCTCTATGCTCAGGCAGAATCGCAATATTCGTAATCTGTGCATCTTCCATGACAATCCACACCCCGCAATACCCTACAGGTTGCTTATCTTCCTCTATGAGAAAATAATGGCTGTATTGATTATGGAGAATCTCATAGATAAACGATTCTTTTTTCCAAGGTACTGTAAACGAATGCACTTCGATCGTATACACCTGTGGTATGTCCTCTACCGTCATTCTTCGAATCTCTACATTGTTGAGATTATTTTTGTCCTTCAAGCCACTTCACTTCCGCTTCTGCCAAACGAATATAGTTAGGGACCAGCTGATGTATATCTTCACCAAGACGATCTGTCCCTAAAAACGCAAGCACTGAAGGTCTTGGGTTATGAAATGCTCCGTCCGCCAAAACAACGGTTTCTCCTAAAATGGAGCGAATGTTGTCTTGATGAAGCTGAACATCATGTCCAAGAAATAAGACAGGCTTTCCTGCCTGCTTCAGCTCATGAAGCCAATCCGTGAGCAGAATATTTTGATCTGGTTTGACCTCTTTGATCTTTCCTTGTTCAAACGTATATAGCCCAGTATAAACTTGTCCTCTTCTCGCATCAAATATAGGAGAAATCCATCCACCGAAATATTGGGCATTTGCCGCCAAAGTTTCTAAGCTCGAAACAGCGGATAATGGAATAGAAAGCGTCCATGCAAGTGTTTTTGCAATAGTCACACCAATTCTAACGCCAGTATAGGAACCAGGTCCTTTTGCAACAACAATTTTGCTTAATTCGCTCGGTGCTACACCGCATTCTTTCATCAGTGCTTCAACTGTTGGCATCGCTCGGACTGAATGATTTTTTTTTAAGTACGTAATACTTTCTCCAATCACTGTGTCATCTCGGACAAGTGCAATTCCTAATGTATGGTTTGACGTATCAATCGCCAGTATGGTCAAATTCTTTCATCTCCTTACAAAGGGTTTCATAGCGCTTCCCTTTTGCATAAAACGTGAGATGACGTTCTTCTTCACGTTCTGTTCTCAGCATTTCGATTTTTAAATATGATGAAGGCAATTGCGGCTCAATGAGATGTGCCCATTCAACCAAGCATACACCTTCTCCCTCAAAATATTCTTCCAGACCGATATCTTCTTCAACATCTTCCATGCGGTACACGTCCATATGATAAAGTGGCAGTCTACCATCACTATATTCTTTAATAATCGTAAAAGTGGGGCTGTTGACGATACGGGTAATACCTAAACCTTCCGCAAAACCTTTTGAAAAAGTGGTTTTGCCTGCGCCTAAATCTCCTTCTAAAGTCAATACATCGCCTTGCATCACAAGCTTAGCCAAAGCAGCGGCAATTCGTTTCGTCTCATCCGCACCTTTTGTCGTCCAAGTTAACTGCACGTTGATGTCACCTCATTTCTTAAAATGATTATATCCTTTTTTCATTAACATTGTTTGTTGATCATTTTCTTTTAAAATGACGCTGGCTGCTTGATCATGTTTGACTTGTCCAATGCGAGTAACCTGAATTTCTTTTTCTTTACATTGTTTTTCGAAATTTTCCCAATCTATCTCTGGAATTGTGCCAGTTAAAACAAAGTCCTCTCCACCAAATAGTACCCATTCAAGCCACTCCTTGCGTAACAGCGGCAAATCAGCGTGTACTGGGAGCTTATCAGCCTCAATTTCTAATGTCACATGGCTGGCTTCTGCTATCTCGTTCAGCTCACTAGCTAACCCATCACTCACATCATTCAAGGTCACCCGCTGGAAGCTTGAGCAAATGTGTCCAGCAGCAATGTGGGGCTGAGGCATTTTGTGACATTCAAGAAAAAAAGCGGGATCGACCGACATTACTGGATCTACTTCGTGCAATAAGAGTGACAGTCCAGCAGCTGATGAACCAAGCTCACCTGTGACAAAGACGACATCTCCTGTCTGAGCACTGTGACGATAACAAGCTGTTCCCTTTGGAACCTCGCCAATAACAGTCACCGTAATGACAAAGTCACTGCGGGTGGCTACCGTATCCCCACCGATTAAATCCATATGATATGTATCAGCTAAAGCTTTCATTCCCTCGTAAAGAGCAGTCACGATCGCCTCATCACCATGAGGCGGGATCGCTATTGATACAAGATAAAATTTTGGTGTTCCTCCCATTGCTGCTATATCACTGACATTGACCGCCAGCGCCTTAAAACCGACCTCAAAGGGTGTGGAAAAATCAAAACGAAAATGAACGTGCTCCACCATGGTATCAATACAAACGACCTCTTCACAATGTGAATGAAGTTGATAAACACTTGCATCATCACCGATGCCCATGACCAAAGAATGTTGATGTGTTTCTTTTGGTGTAATCCGGCGAATAAGATCAAATTCATCCATAATAGACAGCCCCTTCATACAATCAATTGATTAAAGTAGACATGATAGATATGAGAAACAGTTAGTACTAGTGTAGCGAATATGAGCCTCATTTCCAACTAAAAATCTATAAAGAAAGCCTGGTTTTTTTACCAGGGTGTGTTGAAGTCATCTATCTTTTCTTTTCACTTATAGTGTAGCAAAAACAAGATATTTCATCGCATCAGATACTTGTTGAAAGAAAAAGCATAAAAAAAAACGAAACTATACGTTTTCGTTTACAAGTCATAAAAATGGCGGTCCGGACGGGACTCGAACCCGCGACCTCCTGCGTGACAGGCAGGCATTCTAACCAACTGAACTACCGGACCATTTTGGTTGCGGGGGCAGGATTTGAACCTGCGACCTTCGGGTTATGAGCCCGACGAGCTACCGAACTGCTCCACCCCGCGACGATATGAAAATAAAAAGCTTGGCGGCGTCCTACTCTCACAGGGGGAACCCCCCAACTACCATCGGCGCTGAAGAGCTTAACTTCCGTGTTCGGTATGGGAACGGGTGTGACCTCTTCGCTATCGCCACCAAACCTGATGGAGAGAATGTTCTCTCAAAACTAGATAACAACGTTCATGCTTCACATTAGAATATAGGTTAAGTCCTCGATCTATTAGTATCTGTCAGCTCCACGTGTCACCACGCTTCCACCTCAGACCTATCAACCTGATCATCTTTCAGGGATCTTACTTCCTTGCGGA
>NZ_JBAWSW010000048.1:0-16661 GCF_037104745.1 Bacillus sp. FJAT-53060 | reverse complement strand
TGAGGCCTTAAAAACCTTTCAAATCAAACGCTCCTTAAGCTTCAAAGGGTCACCTTATGATAATGCCGTCGCTGAAGCGATGTTTAAGGTTATTAAAACTGAATTTGTGAATCATGCCCATTTTGAACTTTTTGATTATGTGCACTGGTACAACCACATCAGAATCCATGGGACTTTGGGCTATTTAAGTCCAGTTGAATACAAGTCTAGGAACCTTAAAAAAGCTGTCTAGTTTAGTGTTGACAATCCAAAAACTACTACCTTAGTAAAGAGACCTTATATAAAATGCCACAACCCAAAAGTTAGAGTAAACAAACTAACTTTTGGGGGTAAAACCAGCAACTGGCTACTGAGGGGAACATAACCATATAATGGAAAAACGAATTCAAGGTATCTAATGAGATTCCTTTTTTTTATTTTTAGAAACAAAAAAATGTCATTTATATAAAGTTCCGTTTTTTAAATTAGAGTTAGAACTTCGTATGTTTTTGATGTTTCCTTCCCATAACCTCTATGATTGCTACACTCATAAGTATATAAAAGTACTGACTCTATCAATTCTAGGATTTTTTTGAAAGGTGATGTCGAGAATGAAACACCAAGGGCAACAGCATGAACTGAAAGCCTAAATAAACAGGACTCAAATCATTGTCTTCTTGTGTTATTTCTTTTCTCCTGTATTTAAGCTAAGACATATCTACATCACTCGCAATCTGGCTTTACTACTTTTGCTGATCCGATTCTTTCGCCATTTTTCGAATAAAGGCTTCAATGGATTCAACAAATAAGGCATATTCTTTCATATGTTTATACGTATCTGACAGCTTCTCTTTTAATTCTTCCTGCTCTAAAGAAGGTTCACCGAGAATAGATTGGACTTGAATCAGCATTTCTTTATATTCTTCACGTTTATCTTCAACATGATCTGCCATTGTCTTCAAGCGTTTTCTAGTCGTCGGTTGCTGTTTTGAATTCAAGTAAACAACCCCTTTTTGTCCTACCGCATTTGAATAAACGTCAGCCTCAGCTGTATATATTTTAAAATGATACCATAATTCAACCTGGTATCATATATGCAAAACGTCATCAAACCGCTTCTCACCACCTGAGGCAACCCTTGATTCTACGCTCTATAGGCTCTAAGATACAGGCTGATCTCACTAGAAAGAAGCAAATCAACGACCTGCTTCTTTTTGTAAATGCCATGTCTTCAGTTTAGGCTTTGCTACTAATCGAGATTGATTTATTTCCCGGGGAAGGAAAATTACATGTGGTAAATACTTCTCGGCCTCCGTTTACAAAAATCTCAATCGATGAAGCATCGATAAAATTATGAAGGTCCTGTAATTCCTCTATTTCCACTTCACAAATTTCTTGATTAATCTTCGAATCGATCTCTCTAATTTCTATTTTAAATGATACGGGCAGCCGCACAAATATAGCACTACAGGAATGGATTGAACAGAATGCTTAATATGAAATACATGCTCTTGTTCATTGTCCACATCGTTTGAAGATCACTTACTTGCTTTTGAATAAGCATATATATCCAAAATCCCCTAATCCGCTTTTTCCACTGCTTGTTATGATGCCCTGAATTGTCCAATTGTCTAACGCATCAGAGGTAAGACCGGTCTCAACCTTTTTATATTTTGACCCATATACACTAAGAAGAGTCGTATGCATAAAAAAAAGCCTGCGAACAGGCACAACATTAAACCAATTCGGCATCCTGCAGACGCTGGACATGCAGCGTGATGTAGCCGATCTCCGATTCAGGGAGATGAAGTCCATATTGATTTTTTAACACATCAGCGAGTCCAAGCGCACACTGGTAAGCCAAATCATACTTTGTTTGGATAAAAATCAGCATGTCATCATCCATGATTTGAAATGCTTCATTCAATTCCAACCTGCCTAATGCATACCTCAAATGTGTCACAAGCCGCTGATAGGAAATGCTATCCTCATCAATCGAGGCTCAAAATAGCTTTCAATATGCTCGATCATTTCTTTGATCATCGTTGTGTATTTGACCGCCTTCTTCATGGACTCCATATTCATTTGGCCGTATGAATATGAAGTGCCACATATCCTGCCTCATCGTCCGGCAGTTCAACCCCAACGCTCCTGTACATAACGAATGGCATACTTTCCAATTTCTTATTCTGCCTATATAAGACTTTGATCTCACCAAGCAATTTATTATATGCGAAGGATAAATGGTCTGTCAGTGATATGTGGATATGATCACTGAGCGGCATCATGATTTCACCCTCTGCATAGCTGATCATCTGCCACCTCAATATGCGCTTCCGGCAATGTCGCAAGAATTTGTTTGAATTTCTCATTTTCCTCACGAACTACAAATATTTTCTCTAATTTTTGAACGGGAACGACGTCATTTTTCCCTTCTGAAAAGCAATTCAGGGCACCATCACAATTTTCTCCTGATCTCCCTCCTTTACTCCCACTGCATTGTTATTCAATATATTATATATCTTTAAGGGGTATCCTCTCCCACAAGATAACGTTTCTTATGTGGGGTTTTTACCCTGTTTCACCTCTTCTGTAAAGGTAAGAGTGGACCAGCACGCGCCTCTCTCGTCGTCTTCTCATATCGCATTAACAGACTTTGATGAAACTCGATTTCCGCCCCGCACTTCTTCTTATTTCCCTCTGCCAGCTTCTCTTGCTGTCTCTCTTTCACTACTTGAAAGAATCCAACATCCACTATGGCCGCTTTAAACCCTTGCTGCTTCATCCTCACACCGGGATTCACAAGCACATTCATTATGAAACCAAACCATACACTCAACCAGTTCTTCCATCTCTTCACTGAACATCCCCCGCTTTTCTTAGAATCTAGCAACTCTAGCAAAACAACTGCTCCTATCATATCCCGAGAAAAAAGCGATGTTTGTCACAATCTGGGTGAAAAAACCAACTAGTTTTCAGAAGTTTTGTTGAAAAGTGCAGAAGTTCATCACGTTGCATGATGTTTCACTAAAAAATTATACACACACTATCACAAGGATAAGCACACCTTACCAATAGGGTTTATCCACATATCAACACCCTCTCACTAGATTTAGTGTATGTGATTTTGTTTGTTTTCCATATAAACATCTGAATAATCAAGTTATCAATAACTTACTGTGTGTGACTTTATAAACAAAATACTTCTTTATAACTTTGTAAAATAAGTCCATTTTAGTAAAGGAATTGTTTTCATCGTATTGAATACTTAATAACGGGCAGTGAATCTTTCCTATTTATTCACAAAAAGAAAGGCTATCTCCCTAAAAACTGCTAGAAAGGGGAAAATTAATTGAAAAAAGGAATCTCTCGTTCTTCTGTTCTATTGTTCTCCACTTTTTTTATTTTATCCACATTCTTTTCAGGGCAACACGCTACTGCCGCTCCATCTAACAAGCAGGTGGAACTGGAAAAAGCAGAAATCTTCGGTGAAATCAATGTCAACTCTAAAAAACACACCACTATCATTGTTGAATTAAAGAAAAAACCCTTAGTTGTATCCAAACAAGAAGGCGAAGCACAAACGAAAGCCTCTCTTAAAAGATCTCGAACAAAAGTAAAGAACGCAGCACTCAAAAAGGTAGATAAAGCGAGCGTTCGTCAAGAATATGAAAAGGTCTTCTCTGGTTTCTCTATGAAACTTCCTGCAAACGAAATCCCGAAGCTGCTCGCAGTTGACGGAGTAAAAGCAGTTTACCCGGATGTTACATATAAAACAGATGAAGTGAAAAAAGAAAGTGTTCAGCTCCCAAATGAGGATGTCTCTCCCCTTATGGATAAGAGCGCTCCATTTATCGGTGCACCAAAAGCATGGGATGCAGGCTATTCTGGAAAAGGGGTAAAAGTCGCTGTCATTGATACTGGAGTAGACTATACCCACCCTGATTTAAAAGGAAACTTCGGTTTATACAAAGGCTATGATTTTGTCGATCAAGATTATTCTCCACAAGAGACGCCTAAAGGAGACCCTAGAGGCCAATCCACAGATCACGGTACACACGTGGCAGGAACAATTGCGGCGAATGGACAAATTAAAGGTGTCGCAAAGGATGCCACCCTTCTTGCATATCGTGTACTCGGACCAGGTGGTTCTGGAACTACTGAAAATGTACTTGCTGGTATTGACCGAGCTGTCACTGATGGCGCAGATGTCATGAACCTATCTCTTGGAAACAGTGTCAATAACCCTGATTATGCTACAAGTATTGCACTGGATTGGGCCATGTCTGAAGGCGTTGTCGCTGTCACATCAAATGGGAACAGCGGTCCGAACAACTGGTCAGTCGGTTCTCCTGGTACGTCAAGAGATGCCATTTCTGTCGGAGCTACTCAGCTTCCGTACAGTCTATACAACGTGAAATTCCCTTCCTATTCTACTGCAAAAATCATGGGCTACTACCAAGAAAGTGATTTAAAAGCACTTGACCAAGAACAAGTCTCACTCGTCCAAGCGGGTATCGGTGACGAAAAAGCATTTGAAAACATCGATGTCAAAGGAAAGGTTGCGGTGATTGAACGCGGAGCCATCGCCTTTGTTGATAAAGTGGAAAATGCAAAAGCCGCTGGTGCGATCGGCGTTGTAATGTATAACAATACCGATGGAGAAATTCCAGTTGATGTACCGGGTCTTGCTCTTCCTACGATTAAGCTTTCAAAAGCTGAGGGAACAGCACTCGTTAAAGCCATTAAGGCTGGAAATAATACAACGACTTTCTCCATTCAATTTGTCAAAGAACTACGTGAGCAAATAGCTGACTTCTCATCTCGCGGGCCTGTTGTGGATACGTGGATGATTAAGCCTGATCTATCAGCACCTGGTGTTAGCATTGTGAGTACAATCCCGACTCATGATCCTTCTCAGCCGTATGGATATGGCTCTAAGCAAGGAACAAGCATGGCATCTCCACATGTGGCAGGAGTAGCAGCGATTATTAAGCAAGCAAACCCTTCGTACTCTACTGAACAAATCAAAGCATTGCTAATGAATACAGCGGAAAAACTGTCTGACGCAAATGGCAATCCATTCCCTCACAACACACAGGGAACAGGAAGTGTTCGAATCATCGAATCACTTCAAGCGTCTTCTATCGTTTCTGATGCCAGCTATTCTTACGGCACTTTCTTAAAAGAAAAGGGCATTCAAATCAAAACGAAGAAATTCAAAGTAGAAAACCTTTCAAGAACACCAAAAACCTATACCCTTGATTACAAGTTCGATGGCAACGGCATCAATCCAAACGGAACGAAAAAAATCACAGTGAAAGGTAATTCTACTAAATCTTTTACTTCCTCGGTACAAGTGAATTACGCAAAAACCAAAAAAGGAACGTACCAAGGCAGTATCACGATTCGCGAAAATGGCAGAAAGGTCACTGAAATTCCTACTTTACTGATTGTGAAAGAGCCTGATTACCCACGCGTCACTTCTGTTTCCGTAGAACCGGACAACCGTGCTGGAAGCTATGTCATTAGCAGCTATCTCCCTGGCGGTGCTGAAAATCTCGCATTCCTCGTCTATTCTACGGATGGAGAGTATTTAGGCGAAGCAGGTGTTTATCAACATGTTGATAAAGGAGAGCAGCGATTGAAATGGAATGGCACCATCAATCAAGGTCAAAAGCTAGAAGCTGGTGAATATACAATGCTTGCGTATGCGAGCCTGAAAGGAAAATCAGATACCGTTCAAACGAAAGAACCTTTCGAAATTTACCTTGAATAAATAAGAATCACATAAAAAGCCTTGTATGAGCGGATAAGCTCATCAAGGCTTTTCTATCATATATGGAGGAAAAAGAGATTGATGTTGATATTCTTATGGATTGTTTCTTTTTTACTACTGTTTTTCTGACGAACACCTTGATTACCTTTTTACACGCGAAACAGCCTCATCCTTTTCATCAAGCATGTCTTCTACCTGCTCAGGATATTGATCACCAAGGCGCTTTCGTTCTCCATGATGAGTGCAATGGAAGAGATCGGCATTCCTCCAGGAGCACGCCAAACCCAAGGTCTATTCTGTCCAGAGCTAATGCTTGGAGAACTCTGAAGTTCTCTGCAACTTTACAGACACCGAAGTGGGGAAGAATGATTCCGCCTGAGCCAATGCGTATGTGTGGCGTAACGGCTGATAAATGGCCGAGAAGCACCTCTGGACTCGATCCTGCAAGCCAGTTTGAAAAGTGATGCTATGATAGAAAGGGGGATGTCCTATTTATTTTCGATTAAAACCCTTCTCTTTGACAAATTCGCTAAGGTAGGCTCGTTTGGGATTGCTGAAGCGTCGAATCATCTGCTCAGACCAAGTATCTTTCCTTTCGCCGTTTGTTCGTTCTTCATAATATGCTGAAATGCGTTCATCGTATTCTTTTAAATAACGATCCACATGTGCTTCATCTTGCTCATATGAATTTTCATGATAAATCAGTTCAATTGGGAGCCGTTCCTTTTGTGATGATTGATTGGCTGGATGCCCTACAACTAGACCGAATAACGGAAGCACATAGGAAGGTGTTTCAAGTAATTCAGAGACTTCTTTCAGCTCATTACGCAGTCCGCCGATATAGCAGATGCCAAGTCCCATTGATTCTGCTGCTACACTGACATTTTGCGCAGCTAAAGCCGCATCAATCACACTAATAAGAAAAGCTTCCGTATTCTCAAGTGCTTCTTGATGGTTCTTCCCTGCTTTTTGAGCGATGTAATCGTGACGTTTCAGGTCTGCACAGAAGACAAAGAGTTGCCCATTCTTCTCAACATATGGCTGATTCCCTGCTAGTTCAGCAAGCTTGTCCTTTTTCTCCTGATCTGTTACACCAATGATGCTATACGCCTGCACATAGCTTGATGTCGAAGCAGCCTGTGCACTTTTCACAAGTAACAGCACCTCTTCCTTAGTCAGACGCTCGTCTGTAAACGAACGGATGGACCGATGATTTAATATGGTTTCTATCGTTTGGTTCAATTAGAAGACCTCCTTCACTCCTTCTATCATAAGACAAAGATAGATCGCCTTTCAAGAATTAGAACTGCACAAAAAAGACAGTCTGTGTTAGACTGCCCCTTCCCCATTTTATTTAAATAAATAACTTTGATATTTGGTTAATTGAACACTTGCATTATACGCAATACCGAATCCAATTAAAACAGATAAAATTGAGCTTCCCCCGAAGCTGATAAATAAGAGTGGAATCCCTGTTACAGGCATCACGCCTATGTTCATCCCTATATTCTGGAATGTATGGATCACAATCATTGCTGTATATCCTACACAGAAAAATGACGCAAATCGGCTATAAGGATGAATACGGTCGATCAGCACGACAAGCCGGTAGATCAGGAAGAAAAACATAATCACAACAAATGCACAGCCCACAAAGCCAAAGGCTTCTCCTATAATGGAGAAAATCATATCTGTTTGTGCTTCTGGGACATAGACTTTTAAATTTTTAATGCCATTTCCAAAAATTTGACCTGCACCAATGGCCATAATGGCTTGATCCACTTGATATTTATCAGACCCAGATGCATCCTGTGTCTGCGCTTGGTTGGCTGAACTAGAACTGTCAGGGAGCCAGGCCGTAATCCGGTTGATTTGGTATTGCTGAATTCCAATTTTTTGCGCGAAATCAGGGAATAGAATGATGACAGCTAACACCGCGGCAGCTAATAGCACAACCACTGAACCGATGAGAGAGATCAACTTCCAATTGATCCCTGACAAAAATACCATGACCATTACAATAAACATACATACTGCAGCCGTACCTGCATCCTGCAAAAAGATGAGTCCAACTGGTACAGCAGATACCCCGGCAATTTTTAATAGAAGAAAAATATCATCTTCTAATGTCCGTTTACCTCTAGGGGTTGCCTTCCCAATGACAGATGCGAGCATCATAATCAATCCAATTTTCATGAACTCTGAAGGCTGAAATGTTCCGATTCCCGGTAACACAAACCAACTTTTTGCACCATTTTTAATTGGCGCAAAGTCATGACCAGCAATTTGTGCAGGTGCGATTTTAAGAAGGATTAACAGCATAATGCCGCCTATAAAAATATATAAGCTCAGCTTTTCTAATTGCTCCAGGTCAAAGTAATTAATGGCTACAATACATATGACCCCGACCATGTAGTAAATGATCTGTCTGGTCCATGCATTAGATCCGTACTGCCCAAATTGACCTGCAGCATAAATGGCAATGACACTGATCGAAAAGAAGGCTAGAAATATAAAAATCAAATCTCCCTGATAGTAAGGAGATGTATTCTGCTTGTTCATGAACTAACCACCCTTATTACAAAACATAAAAGCCCTTATTTATATTAGCCTTATTCATATTAGATTGAAATTTTCACAAAAGCAACTCACCTTAAATATGACGGAAGATACATCCGAAAAGTTCCATTTCAATTTTCAAAAAATGAAATACTTTTCATTCTAAAAATGGGGAAAAACACCTTTCTCTCATTTCACCGATCACAAGTCCTTTAAAAAGATTATTTTACAGATTTCAAGGGGAAAATACAATGACTTATGTGATGATAGGACAAGCAAACATGAAGCCAGCATAAGGTAGACTGATGCATGAAGAAAAAACCATTTTCTGTGGAATAAGGCCTATTTTCCAATGGTTGGGTTTACTTCATAGTCAATTGTGGTATAATCATTGTAACAAAAAGTTCACAATATATCCTGAAAACAGACACAATTGCATCCTGACCTCTCATTTGATTTGAACATCAACTTACAAAGGAGTTGGATACGATGGATATGTTTTTTGCGTACCTATGTATTGCAACAGCTACACCCCTGTTTTTATGGCTAGAAAACAGAAAAATTGCATTGGCATCTATTCCACCCATTTTGATTATGTGGATTTTCTTCGGTCTTTACATGACAAGTAGTTTATCTCCAACAGGACATACCTTCATGATTGCGTTCTTTGCCATTAACGTGATTCTTGCTCATATTGCAGCGTTCCTCATCTATGGTCTTCCATTCATTCGCAAAAGACTCAGCAGCAGATAGATATCGCACCACCAATTGGAAGCGTTATACACAATCATTTTAAAAACCACTCATCTTTCATAGATGAGTGGTTTTTTATTAATGACCTGAATGCTCAGACTGTTTTGGCGCAGACGGTGAATATCCGTCTTTGCTGTTTTCACCGTGGTGGTAGTGAGCCGCGAAAATCCAAACAGATCCGATGACGAAGATAATTGCACAGAATAGGCCAAACAAGGTATTTCCGACTTGAACAGTCCCGTTCTCACTTTCTGTCATGTGCATAAACATGAATAGCTGCAAGAATGCTTGAATGAATGCAAAACCAAAGATAATCCATAGTTTTGCGGCACTGCCAATTTCAGCTCCAATGGCAATCCAAAATGCTAAGATTGTTAGCACAATGGATAAGAAGAAGCCGACTACGTGTTTCCAAGGGAAGTGTTCGTGCTCTGCTGAGGAATGTGTTTTTCCAACCATATCACAAAAGCCCCCCTAATCCGATCAAGTACACAGCTGTGAAGATGAAAATCCATACAACATCAAGGAAATGCCAGTATAGACTTGAGATAAAGATCTTCGCTGCTGTTTGTGGAGTTAATCCACGTTTTTTAATTTGGAACAAGATACCGGTAATCCAGAAGATACCGATCGATACGTGTAATCCGTGAGTTCCTAAAAGGACAAAGAATGCAGACCAATACGCACTTGTATGGATGCTTGCACCCTCATGTACATAATGGAAGAATTCATAAATCTCAAAGCCAACGAAGCCAGCACCTAGAAGCAGTGTAAGAATCGTCCAAATGACAACTCCTTTTGTACTTCCACGGCGCATTTCATGAACGGCAATCCCACATGTAAATGAACTTACCAATAGCAAGAATGTCATGATTAATACAAGCTTCATATCAAATAGCTCAGCTGGTAAAACGCCACCAGCTGTTCTGCCATGAAGAACAAAATAGGTCGCAAAAAGTGTTGAGAACAACACGATTTCCGCACCAAGGAATATCCAGAAACCAAGGATGTTTAAACGTCCCGTTTCAGACTGATATTCAAGCGGTGCATTTGCATAGCTGCTATCATTATGTCCCATTACTCCTGCGCCTCCTTATTCTTTTTCTCTGTTTCAATCACTTCTTCAACAGGAATATAGTAGCCATCGTCATATTCGAATGAACGTAAAATCATTGTTGCGAATACACCGATTAAGCCGATTACGCCAATCCAGTACCATTCAAATACAAGACCGAATGCACCGATTCCGAAGAATACAGACATGATCAGTGGTCTGCCTGAATTGTGCGGCATGTGAATTTTTTTGAATTCTTTTTCAGGATGAACATCTACATTGTTTTGCTTCCAATGATGGAATGCATCTGGTGCTGTCACTTCTGGAAGTGCTGCAAAGTTATAATGCGGCGGAATGGCAGAAGACGTCGCCCAGTCAAGTGTACGTCCTTCTCCCCAGCTGTCTCCAGACACTTCACGTTTCGCATGTCTCCAGCTGTAGTAAATGTTATAGCAAAGGATGATGAATCCGATACCCATCATGAATGCACCAATTGTTGAAATAAAGTTTAGTGCAGTCCAACCATCCTCTGGTCCGTACGTATAAATTCGTCTTGGCATTCCTTGCAGTCCTAAGAAGTACTGCGGGAAGAAACAGATATTGAATCCGATCATGAATACCCAGAAGAACCATTTGCCGATTCTTTCGTTTAACTTGTAGCCAAACATTTTTGGATACCAGAAAACAAGACCAGCAAAGCAAGCAAATACAGTACCTGCGATTAATACATAGTGGAAGTGGGATACTAGGAAGTACGTGTTATGGTACTGGTAATCCGCAGCTGCCATCGCAAGCATAACCCCAGTTACACCACCGATCACGAAGTTCGGGATGAAACCAAGTGCCCAAAGCATTGGTGATGTAAAACTGATACGGCCTCGATACATCGTAAAGAGCCAGTTAAAGATTTTGACACCTGTTGGTACAGATATCGCCATTGTTGTGATCGAGAAGAATGAGTTAACCGCTGCACTGTTCCCCATTGTAAAGAAGTGGTGAACCCACACAATGAAGCTAAGAACAGAGATTGCCACAATCGATACTACCATCGCTTTGTAACCAAACAACTGCTTTCTTGAGAACGTCGCAAAGATTTCTGAGAAAATACCGAAAGCAGGTAAGATAACAATATATACCTCAGGATGTCCCCAAATCCAGAAAAGGTTCGCCCAAAGCATTGGCATACCGCCTGCTTCGAGAGTAAAGAATGCAGAACCGAATAAACGATCAAATGTCATAAGTGCTAAAGCAACTGTTAAAACAGGGAATGCGAAAACGATAATGACAGACGTAATCAATGTTGTCCATGTAAACATTGGCATACGCATAAGCGTCATACCTTTTGTACGCATTTTTAAGATGGTCACCATGAAGTTAATACCAGTCATCAGTGTACCAATACCTGCAATTTGGAGTCCGAGCAAGTAGTAGTTCTGTCCAGGTCCTGGTGAGAAGTCATTTCCGGCGAGCGGCATGTAACTAGTCCAGCCTGCACTTGGTGATCCTCCAATAACGAAGGAAATGTTGAACAGCATCGCTCCGACCATAAATGTCCAGAAGCTAAGGTTATTCAAATACGGAAATGCAACGTCACGTGCGCCAATTTGAAGAGGCACAACAACATTGATTAAACCAATTAAAAATGGCATCGCCATGAAGAGAATCATAATCGTACCATGTGTTGTAAAGATTTCATTATAGTGGTTGGAATCTAAAAACGTATTATTAGGAAGCGCCAGCTGTGTGCGCATCATCAGTCCGTCTACCCCACCGCGGAAGAACATAATCACAGCAGCAAGGATATACATGATCCCTAACTTTTTATGATCAACTGATGTTAACCATTCTTTCCAGAGCCATTTCCACTTTTTGAAGTAGGTTAAAACAAAAACAATGGCAATGGAAGTAAGAGCGATAGAAATTTGCGCACCAAGAATTAATGGGTCTCCAGTTACAAAAAACTCATCCCATTTTAAATGCATAACGGCCTCCTCCTTTCTTTAGTCAGTTTATTCTGTTTCTAGTTTTCTTTTATAGTTCTTCACATTCTCGAAAGGATCTGTTTTAGAATGCGGAGAAACTGATTGGTAACCTAAACGTTTGCGTGCTTGGAGTGCATATTCCGAATCTTCTCCATGCTTCGCAAAAGATAAGTGTGTTGATGAGAATGTCTGCACATCTGCACCATCAGGAAGCATCAAGTAATCATACGTTTTCTTGGTTAACTTTGGTGCTTCTTTTTTCGTTTTATTTACCCATTTATCATAGTCAGACTGCGTCATCGAATTGACTTTGAATTTTTGCTGAGCAAAGCCCTCGCCTGTGAAGTTGGCATTTCTTCCTTCGTATGTGCCTACTTTATCAGCTTGAAGATACTGTTCCATTTCCATTCCAGCCATCGCATATTTCTGCCCGCCTAGCCGAGGAATCCATAGTGATGCCATTGTATCAGCGGAAGTGATTTTGAATAAAATCGGCTGATCTTTTGGAATGTTTAAGTAGTTCACTGTTTCAATATTTTCCTCTGGGTAACTAAAAATCCATTTCCAATCAACTGCTGTAGCATAAACGACAAGTGGATCTTTATGACTTGTTGCTTTAGGTGCCTCTTCCAAAGAGTAAATTGTTTTTACTGTTGGAACTGAAAGGGCAGCAACGATTAATATTGGGATCACTGTCCAGACAACTTCTAAAAGCGTATTGCCGTGTAGGTCTGGATTATAAGAGGCGTTTCCAACGTCCTTACGCTCACGATATTTAACCAAAATGATGGTAAACAGTATAAATACCGCACCAATGATAAAGAGCATGAATCCGATAGATAAAAGGATTAAGTCTTTTTGTTGTGCTGCGACTGGTCCTTTAGGATCTAAAACAGCGATATTGCTACAACCTCCTAATACAAAAACACTCACGAGCATCGCTAATAAAAGCATAGGTTTAATGGCTCTGAACAAGAAGATCACCATCCTTCCTTAAATAATGTATAAATTGCTGAATAATTGTGAAAAACCATCTGCCTTCGAAAACTTTTCTTCCCTTTTTCATGCTATCAAAATCTGTAGGAGTTAGCTTCCCTTTTTTCAAAAGTTCATTTAATTTTCAACTGATTTCTATTAAAATGTCATAAATTCGACATAAATTTATATTATTGCATAAACAATAAATTTCTAGAAATTTGAAAAGTTGAGATTAGAAGGAAAAGGGCATACAATAAATAACTCTGTCAAATTAGGTTTACCACAATAAAAAAATTTGGTGGAATTTCAATTTAACTTAATATAATTTTATCTAGGTGAATAATGCCAACATAGGTAACCCCACATTTAACAAAAATCTTACTCATTTTAACGCAAGTTGATAAGAAAAAAGTATCGATCCTCAGCCTATGCGCTGTAAAAATTGGTAATGGCGATAAATGGGAATTTCACTAAAGACTTCCAATAAAAAGCCGGCTTAACGCCGGCATTCTGCATTTATTCCTCCCTCACCAATATGTCAGTTCATCTATAAATGTTCCCTTCATGTTCGATGTTCATGTACGTCTACTTGCCCGTATAGGTTAAAAAGCGATTATTCTCTCTCTCTACTATGATCGTATCCTCTGATTTTTATCCAGGCAATGAAGGATTCCAGGTGAACACTTGATGAAGTGAATTTCCTCGGGAACTGTAATGATCTCTCTAGTTACAAAGCCCGTTTTTACACGCTCCTTGGTATAGTTTTTTCGCTTTTTAAATCCGGATACCGTCGAGCTGTTTTTCTTCCATTTCCTGCATTTCATAGAACCAGCTTGTGGCGGCCTTTGGTCCTTCAAGATGATGTTTCTCTTCAAACATCGCATAGATGACACTTGAAGGCGCCACCAAACAGCCCATGATTTTTGCATCTAGTAAATCACGATTCGTATCTGCCCCTCAGGAATGAGACTACTGCCCAATCCAGCATTTGCATTAATATGTCTTCCACCTGAGACCGTTCTCGCTTCAGCGTCATCGAGTCCGAGTACCTCATGCAGTCGATTTCTCGTATAATCAATACCTAGTGGCGTTATAAGCTCCTTATCTATCCTGTATTGAATCAGTCTGTTCCATATTTCCGAAAATATCCATCTCCATTCCCTCTGTACCCCTCTTGCCTGCCTGGTAGCCTTCTGGATGTTTCTGAAACCAATGCCACGCGCTTTGAATGATTGTCTGGAGGTCTGCATATTGAGGCTTCCATCCCAATTCTTGCAGCGCCTTTTCAGAAGAAGCAATCAGCTTTGCCGGATCTCCCGCCCGTCTTTTTGCCACCTGTGCTGGGATGGCATGACCCGTCACTTCTCTTGCCGCTTCTACTACCTGCTTCACCGAAAAGCCTGTGCCATTCCCTAAGTTATACGTCGCACTTCCTTTTCCTTGACGCAGACGATCAACCGCTAAGATGTGCGCCTCAACTAAATCCATCACATGAATATAATCTCTAATGCAAGTGCCATCCTCTGTCTCATAATCATCCCCATAAATCATGATCTGATCACGTTTCCCTAAAGCTACTTGGAGAATAATTGGAATCAGATGTGTCTCTGGCTGATGATCTTCACCGACAAGCCCTTCTGTATGAGCACCAGCTACGTTAAAATAACGAAGTACAACGTATTCAATGCCATAAGCCTGCTCAGACCACTTCAACATTCTTTCAATCGCTAATTTCGTTTCTCCATAAGGATTCGTTGGGGTCGTCTCATCTATTTCAACGATTGGTACACGCTTTGGTTCTCCATATGTAGCTGCTGTTGAAGAAAACACGATGTTCTTCACATCAAATTCATTCATCACCTGAAGTAAAGCAGTTGCCCCTCCGACATTATTGTCATAGTACTTTAACGGTTCCTTTACACTCTCACCAACAAGTGAATCTGCAGCAAAGTGCATGACCGCTTCAATCTCATTCGTTTGAAAAACCTGTCTTAAAAAAGATTGATCTCTTAAATCTCCCTCTTCTAATACAGCTCCCTCTACAACAGCTTCTTTATGACCTGTCTGTAAATTATCAACAATCACCACTTGTTCTCCTTTAGCTAAAAGAGCCGCTACCGCATGACTGCCAATGAAACCTGCTCCTCCACAAACTAAAATTGTCATCAAAGTTCCTCCTTCGTTAATTCTCTTGTGCAGCCGCCAAAGCCCGCATCTGTCATAAGGAAACCAATCGTCCCAGGGTGACGCCAAGCGGTTTCTGCAAGTACATCTAGTTCAAGTCCAGTCACTTCATTATCATTATTTAAAGAAAGATGAGATACCTTCATGAGAGGGCCTAGTTCTACCATTTTATCATCTTTCAGAAAATATACTGCTTTCAGGGGCCGCTCGTAACGTATCGATCATATCCAATCCCCTTTTCTTTTCTGATAATCTTATTTTAGTGGCCTCAACTTCAGATGTTAGATGGTAAAAAACGTTAAAAGTACCCTTTTTTTGCTGCCAATGGTACGATGTGATATGAGGTGTACGATGGTTCAAAATAGAAAAAGGTTGTTTTTTGCTGTGAAGGGAGATTTCCGATTTGAAGAAGGAAGCATTTGCATTTCGTTTTCACCATTCTGATGTCACATTGCCGGCGCAAATATGGTCTGTTGGCTGGGAAGTTCAGTCATCTTCGTTATACAGCTGGAATGGCGTAGAGCGGAAGGATCAGGGCAAGTGCATCTTTCAACTCACACTGTCTGGACATGGCATGATTGAAATTGGACAGAAGCGTTTCAAAGTATTGCCGAGACAGGCCTTTCTGGTGAAATGCCCAAGTGCCTATCAATACTATTTTCCAGAAGGCAGTGACAATTGGGAATTTATGTATTTGATCCTTTACGGGGAAGCCTGCGATCTTTGCTTTGATCAATTTATGGATCAAGGAAAGCAGGTCATGCGTTTTCATCCAAATTCCAAACCGATCCGCCTGCTAAAGAAAATTTATGATGAAGCCAGTGAAAGACGGATCACCAATCCATTTGAGGGGTCTAGCCTTGCTTATCAATTTGTCATGGAACTTTATTCATATTTGCCAAAGCTTGAGAGACAAATGGAAAAATGGCCTGAGCCCATCGTCCAAGCGGCCTTGTTTGCAAGCCATCATTTTCATGAGGAAATCGGCCCTGACGATATGGCAGCTGCTGCATGTTTATCCAAAAGTCATTTTACGAGGGAATTCAAAAAGGCAACTGGC
This sequence comes from Bacillus sp. FJAT-53060, assembly GCF_037104745.1. Lineage (NCBI taxonomy): Bacteria > Bacillati > Bacillota > Bacilli > Caryophanales > Bacillaceae > Bacillus > Bacillus sp. FJAT-53060. The sequence continues at coordinate 333 of NZ_JBAWSW010000048.1, read as the reverse complement.
TTCACACCGATTCACTATTTAACCAATATTCGTTTAGAAAAGGCGGAAACTTTACTGAAAACAACGAAATATTCGATTGAAGAAATCGCCATACAGTGCGGCTACCGAAATGCGAATTACTTGAATAAAGTCTTTCGAAAGAAAATCGGCATGTCTCCGAAGCAACTGCGGGAAACTAGCGATGCATAATAAAAAGCAGCCGCATATGAAGTGCACCCCAAATATTAGACACAGTCTAACATTTGGAGGTGCTTTTCTTTGGCTAAATTTACAATTGAAGATAAAATCAAAGCGGTAAAACGATACCTCATTGATCGTGAGAGCTTGCTTAGA